>JBEKKG010000728.1:0-4272 GCA_050010835.1 Planctomycetota bacterium | reverse complement strand
GGTAGACCACCTTGTCCGCATACTCGTAGAATTTTTCAAGATCGTCTTTGTGCTGGTCGTACTGGTCCTGCCGGGCGAACCAAATCCAGTGTTTGCCCTCGTGAATTTTTACGATGGCTTGGCTGGGGGCAGCATCCGCGGCCCGCACCGTGGACCAGGCTCCGGTCCAACTCAAGGCCAACAGGACAACACTGAGGTATTTCATGGGTCAGACTCCTTCAGCGGGTCATAACCTTTTGGGTCTGCGCCGAGCGCCCATCCCGAAGACAGCGACACGGCCGCAACGAGTATGCAACTGGAACGACGATCTTGAGGGCTAATCTTTCGGGGGCAACATCAGGGGGTAACTCTTGCATTCTGGACCTCCCGAGTCGCCTATGAAAATTGGTTTCCGGGCTAGGATTCGAACCTCACAGTGGGGAACGACACCAAAACGACACCGCAACGACAAACACAGGCGAACAAAGACCTTGCGATGGTTCGCCATGTCAACCGAGCGTAAAGCAAACACAGCCAAACGACAAGTTAAGAAGCGCCGCGTGTTGCAGGGAGGGTGCATGTCAGCAAATGTACCGCGGGCGTCCCGCCCGCTCGTGGCAGGCTGGCAGGGCGCGAGGACGAAGGCGGGCGGGATGCCCGCGGTACGCTCTGGGCCACGCATTTACTGACATGCACCCTTGCAGGGATGGTTGCTGATAGAATGGCCCCGATTTCGGTGCTACGGTCCCCACTTTCTGCCGTATTCGTGGCCACAACCGCGGTGTTCTCCACGCACGCCACCCTCGCCTTCCCACGAACCGAGGGTATGTGCGGTGGAAGCCAGCACTTGAGCAGGGCCTTGCAATCGCCGGCACCTGTGGTGCTCCGCTGCCGGTGTAGTCTGAACATAGTACAATCCCCAAAGGAGGGCCGTGCAAGATGGGAACTACGCTGCGGGTGTGCATGGGCGCGGCCCTGGCCATAGGCCTGCGCGGGTTCGCAGGCGAAGCGCCTAAGCTGGCGATCTGCGCCTTCGACGACACTGCCAGCCTTAAGAGACTGGACTGGAACAAAGCGGACACCGAACTGTCCGTTGGGCCGCGAACCCCGACGGAACTCAACAAGGTGTTACGGTACACCGTTCTCGGCGGGGAGTACCCCGGCTTTGCGCTATATCCGCCCAACATTCCCAAGGACTGGTCCATCTATGAAGCGCTGTCCGTAGTCGTGTGGGCACCGAGTGATTGCGGATTGGGCATCCGGATTGACGACGAGAAGAGCTTCAACTTCGCCTCCCGCTACAACGGCGGCTGCGACCTCCAGAAAGGCCGGACGCTCGTGCAGATTCCCATCAAGAACATAGCGAAGAACATCAACGTCTCGAAGATCAAGTTCATGACGTTCTTCACCTGCAACCCTCCAAAGGGCCTGACCCTGTGGTTTGCCGACCTGGCGCTGGGGCCGTTGCAAAGCCAGAAGGTGGACTTCATTCCCTATGCGGAACGCTACGATCTCATTCCATCACTGGATGTCGTTTCGCCGCACTTTCCCCTGGGGCGCCCCCTGGCCGGGGGCGCCATCCCGGTGTTCATGCTCACGAGCGTGAGATTCGGCCGCGAAGTTGTCGAGATGATGCAGCGGCTGGATTTGCAGGTCAGCCAGTTGACCTGGGACCGCGAGTGGGGCGCGAACACCTGGGGGTTCGGCGACTTCTACGGCAAGCGCGGCCACAGCACTGACTATATCCTGATGCAGCGGTATCTCGACAGCACGCTGCAAGGGCCCGAGCATTTCGGCGCGATGGTTATGTACACGCCACTGGGCTGGAACAGGTTCACTGCCAGTGCACGCGCGCAGATACTCAAGCGCGTCCGCGATGACGGCGAGGGTCTGGTGCTCATCATGCCCTTCCCCGGCGACAAGGACCAGCCTTGGCCCGAGGATCTCAAACAAGTCTGCGCGCTCATCAACAGCCATACCGACTGGATTCGCGATGGCTGCGAAATGAAATGCGCCCCGGACGGCGGCGTACGGGGAAAAAAGTGGGTCAAGACGAAGGAGCATCCCATTACTGCGGGCGTGCCGCTGGAGGCCTTGCCATTCGCCAATATGGAGGTCCAACACTATGAGCCTGCGCCGGGCGCAGAGGTGCTGATCCAACTTGAGAGCGGCGAACCGGTGCTGGCCACGAAGCAATTCGGCAAGGGCCGCGTGGGCACCTTTGCCACGCGCGCGTTTTCCTTGACGCCGGTCATGGACACGCCGCAGGAATACCAGCGGCGCATGCCATACCGCTTCTGGGAAGTCTGGTACAGCCTGGCGAACCGCGCGGTGCATTGGGCCGCGGGGCGGGAGTTCAAGCGCGAAGGGGCGTCCGTTGCCGTCACAAGCGAGGGGGAGCATGCCGACCCCGCTCTGGCAGCGCGCCAATGGAGGAACGCCGAGGGCCGTGTGACAGATTGGGAACTGGTCTTCGCGCTGCCGACGGACGAAGGGCAAACGATCGCGCTCAATGCTCCCGAAGCTGTGAAACCCGGCGAGGAAATCAAGGCCACCTTCACACCGCCGGCCGGTTGCGACGGCGCACGCTGGACGGCGCTGCTCGGCGAGGTCATCGCCGGGCGCTGGCGGACGATGGAACGGCAAACCGTGGATCCGGCGGCTGCGCGCAACGCGGACGGGGCAGTCACTGTCGCGTTGCCGGCGAGCAGGTTGCGCCAATTCATGGCGTATGTGCGGATTGAGGCGGAGCGGGACGGCAAGCGTCTCGCGACGGGCAAGGCCGAAGTGGTTGTGACGCCCGACCTGAAATGGGACGATTACGAAGTCCACACGTGGCTGGAGTTCGGCCTGCCCTTCCTGCGCGATTTCGAGATGCGCCGCATGCGCGATTTCGGGCTGACCGCGAACACAGCCTCTCCGTGGGACTTCGTAACCTGCCGCTGCCTGCTGCGCGCAGGCATGCGCGTACACGCTTGCGGCCTGACCAATGGCCTGCACGCAAAGGACCTTGACAGCCAGGAGCAGCAGTACAAGGCAACGAAGAACAAAGAGTTCCTCATCCGGCACCCCTCCTATGCCGACGCGGACTTCGTCGAGAAGGAACGGAAGACCGTGGGCGGCTATGCCGGCAACCTCGCCAAGTTCGCGCCGCTGTCGTTCATCATGAGCGATGAGACCGCGCTGACCAGCTACACGCGCGAGTTTGACTTCGATTTCCATCCGGCCAACATCGCCGCCTTCCGCGAGAAACTGAAAACGCAGTTCGGCGACATCGGCGCGCTCAACGCGGCGCTCAACACAACGCTCAAGTCTTTCGATGACGTCCAGCCGCCGGCGAGCGACGAAGCGAAAGCCGCGAAGAACTTCGGCCTGTGGAACGCCTGGCGCGCGCATAATGACGACATGTGGACGAGCGCATTTTGCATGTATGGCGCGGCCCTGAAGGAGCAGTGGCCGGCCGCGCGGCTGAGCGTCTCCGGCTCTCAGGAGCAGGCTGTCTTCAACGGCATTGACTGGGCCAAGCTGACGCCGGCGTTCGATGCCATCAGCGGGTATGGCGGGCGCTTCCAGGAGCTGCAGCGGCTCAGCTTCCATCCCGGCGGCCTCAAGGTTACCCCCTGGGGCGCTTACGGACGCAGCGGCCGCGCCGTGGACTTTCAACTCTGGTCCAGCCTGACGACGGGCGGCTGCGGCATGGGCTTGTTCTGGTGGTACTCCTTGCGCAACGCGGACCTCACACTGTGCCGTTCGGGGAAGGACTACCAGCGTGTCATCCGTGAGATGCGCGCCGGCATCGGGAAACAGTACATGCTCGCCCAACGCCATTTCACGCCCGTGGCCTTCCTGTGGAGCGCCAACAGCCAGCGCGCCGCGTGGGCGGCCGGAAAGTTCGAGGAGTTCAAGAAGGTTGAGAACGACCTGATGCAAGCGCTGGTGGACGCGGAATCCGATCCGTTCTTTGTCTCGGAAACAGCCGTGGCCAACGGCGAGCTGGCGAAGCGCGGCGTGCGCGTCATCGTGGCGCCCATGTCGCTGTCGTTGGGCTTGGGAGCGAAGAAAGGCGGCTTGGGCGTCATGCCCGCTCTGAACAAGCTCACAGGAGACGGCGGAACGTGCGTCCTCACGCACCTGCCGGCGTGCGACGAGTTCCTCCAGCCGGTCGCGGTGAACGGCGAGTTCACGATGTTCGCTGACATGAAGAATGACTTGGCCGCCGCGTTTGCCAAAGCGGGCGCGAAACCGTGGGTGCGGGTGAGCGGCGCGGACGGTGCGCGCGCGCGGAACGTTTCC
>JBEKKG010000727.1:0-4276 GCA_050010835.1 Planctomycetota bacterium | reverse complement strand
CTTGGCGAGTTCGGGAGCAACCACTTGGTGGTACATCTGTTCGGCTTCGACTTCTTTCTTCACTTCGGGCTTGCCGGCGAGTTTGTTGGCGAGACTTTGTGCCGCACCGGCCTCTTTCGCGCCGGGGAACGCCTTCACAAAGGCCAGGGCCTCGTGGTAAACGTTCAGCGGGTTGGCGTCCGCTGCCGCTGCCAGCTCTGGCACGCGCTTCTTGGTGTAGTCCTCGATCTTCTTTTTCAAGGCCTCCCTGAAGCCCTTGATCTCAGCGCCAGGAGGCAGTTTCGCCAGTTCCTGTTCCATCAGGTTGAACTGCTGTTGGCTGAACAGGTAGGCGGCCTTTTCGGCGCCAGAGGGGATTTTCACATCGGCGAGGATGCCCTTGGCCTCCGGCAGGCTGCCGTCCAAGGACCTCTTGCCCACCACCTTGCCTTCGGCGTCCAGCATCACAACCGTGAGCAGCACTTTCCAGGAAACGCCGTAGGCGGAACTGATCATGCCCGTGCTGTCCAGAACGTGGGCGAAGGGTTTCAGGTTGAATTCGTCAACTTCCGCACGGATGCGCTTCTCGTTGGCGCCCACCGTGGTGTTGATGCCGACAAAGGTTACATTGGCGTCCGACTTGTGCGCTTCCAGGTCCTTAGCTAACTTAGCCAAGGCATTCTTCTTCACGGTTGGTCAGCAGGGTGTGTCAAAGTTCCAGAAGACCAGCACAGTCGCGTTGCCTTTCACGGCGTTGAGCGATACCGGTGTGCCAATCCAGCTCGAGCCGGCAAGCGGCGGCGCATCATTATCAGCCTGACATGCCGCACTCATAAGCAGGGCTGTGGCTACCAGTGGCAGGACGTGTGCGCGCATGTTGGTCTCCTTAGTTGACGCACCCTTACCAGTAATGTGTATCATGGAATGAACGGAGTGTCAAGTTTTGGGTGAATATATTTTTGGTTGAGGCATTAGGCTTTAGGCATTAGGCTTTAGAGTTGAGGATTTGGGGTTTAGGCAACCGTTCAGTCCGAGCCGCGACCGTAGATGATTGTGGCACGGAGGATCGAGCCGTTTCATCATTCCTATTCGTCCCATTCCTCCCATAGCACGTACCGGAGCGTGAACCATGAAAGAAAAAGTTGTCCTGATCGGCGCTGGGAGCGCCATGTTCACCAAGGGGCTGATCGCAGACCTGCTCGGCCGCAAGTGGGAAGCGGACCTGGCGCTCGTGGACACCGATCCCGGAGCGCTCGAAGTGGCGGAGAAACTCGCCGCCAAGATGGTCGCGGCCCGGCGGGCGCCAGTCAGTATTTTCGCGTCCGTTGAGCGCCGCGCAGTGCTCAAGGGCGCCACAGCGGTGATCTGCACTGTCGGCGTGGGCGGGCGGCGCGCGTGGGAACAGGACTGCATCATCCCGCGCAAGTACGGCATCTTCGAGCCTGTCGGCGACACTGTGATGCCGGGCGGCACGGCCCGCGCCCTGCGCATGATCCCGCCTATGGTGGCCATTGCGCGGGACGTCCTGGACCTGGCGCCACAGGCGCTCTTCTTCAACTACGGCAACCCCATGACGCCCGTCTGCCGCGCCATCCGCCGCGCCACAGGCGCGCCGGTGGTGGGCCTCTGCCACGGCGTCCATCACGTGGGCCAGTATCTTGCGGACGTTCTGGGCGCACCGCGCGCGGCTGTCAACTATACCGCCGTAGGTGTAAACCACCTGACCTGGTTCACCGCCTTCCGCGTGCACGGTGAGGACGCCATGCCGCGGTTGCGGCGCATCGCACGCGAGGGCCTTTCCGCCAGGCAGGGCAGCGCCTCAGGCAGCCTGACGGAGAAAGAGCAGAAGGCCGTCAAGGACAATCCGTTCAGTTGGGGAATGTTGGACCTCTTCGGCGCTTTTCCCGCGGTGTTGGACCGGCACGTGGTCGAGTTCTTCCCCGCGCTCTTCCGCGGCCGCAACAGTTACTACGGCAAAACGCTGGGCGTGGAGTGCTTCAACATCGAAGAAGTCATCGCACGCGGCGACCGGATCTACGCCGGCATGCGCGCAGCGGCGCTCTCCCCCCAACCGCTCGGCGAGGACTTCTTCGCGCAGTTCAGCGGCGAACATGAGCAGGTCCTGGAGATCATCGAGAGCGTGCGGCGCGACGCCGGACGCCTATATTCGGCCAACCTGCCCAACCAGGGGCAGGTTCCGAACCTGCCGCCGGAGGCGGTGCTGGAAGCGCCTGCCCTTGCCGACGGCGCGGGCCTGCGCGCCCTGGCCCAGAAGCCCCTCTCGCCGGGTCTGGCGGGCACGCTGGCCACACGCCTGGCCTGGACCGAAACCGTCGTCGAAGCCGCCCTGGAAGGCAGCCGCGAGAAGTTCATCCAGGCCCTGCTGCTCGATGGCGCGGTGGACTGCCTTGAGACCGCCGCCCAGCTCGCGGACGAACTGCTTGCCGCGCACAAACAGTACTTGCCGCAGTTCGCGTCCTGATTCACCACAGAGACACAGAGAAAAGATTTTGGATTGAGGAAGAGTTCAAGTTCTGTCCTTCTCTGTGTCTCTGTTTCTCTGTGTCTCTGTGGTGAATAGTGAACCCCGGATTTCCGTTTTTCATCCGCGCCTTTTCAATTCTAATCAAGGCATGAGTTCGCGTTCGCCTTTTGCCTGTGTCGCTGCCTTGCCGGAACTTGCCGCTTTGCTCCGCCGGCCGCCTGTCGGCGCTCCCATACACATCGTGGCGCTGGGTCTGCTTGGCGCTGCGCGGTCTCTGGTGGCCGGAGCGCTGGGGTTGGCACGCGGCCACGCCCTCCCCCTGCCCCCTCCCGCAAGGGGAGGGGGGCGCCGGCCGCTCAGCGTCGTTCTCGTTGTCGTGGACGGGCCCGAGACCGCTCTGGACACCATCGCTGACCTGCGCTCCTTCATGGCGCTGCATGACGGCCGGCACCTCGAAAGCGCCTTCTTTCCGGCTTGGGATGTGCTGCCGACGGAATCGGACCATCCGGAAGGCTTGACTTTGGGCGGCAGACGGCGGGTGACAGACGCCCTGCGGGAGATCAAGGACGAGGGGCGAGGGGCGAGGGGCGAGGGACGAGGGACGAGGGACGAGGGACTGCTGGAGATCAAAGGGGAGGGGGAAGAAGAGAGCACGTGCGTTCCCGCGGCATATCTCATTGTGGCTCCGATCACCGCGCTGATGCAGCCCTGCGAGGCGCCCGATGAGGCGGCCGGCGCCATCACGTTGCGCACGGGCGCCGAACACGATCCCATCCTGCTCGGCCGGCAACTCGGCGAATCCGGCTACGAACGCACAGGGCAGGTTGAGGTGCGCGGGGAGTACTCTCTGCGCGGCGGAATTCTCGACATTTTCCCTTACTCCGCGGACACGCCTTACCGGATTGATTTCCTCGGCGACACGATTGAGACGATCAAGCCCTTCGACCCGTTCACGCAGCGTTCGGAGGCGCCGGTGGAGGCCATCTCGTTCGCCAATGCTTCGCCGAGCCTGCTGCGGCGCATGTTCTCCCCCGGTGCGGCGCGCGGGCCCTTTTCGCTGCTCGACCACCTCCCGCCCGGCGCGCTGCTCGTCTTCCAGGAACCGCAGACGCTGAGCCAGCGGGCGGAGCTCTATCAGGCGAGCCTGGTGACAGGACGTTCCGTCTGCCTCACGCTGCAAGATTTGCTCGGCCAGGCGAAAAGCCGCTGCGACACGTTGCAACTCGTCAGCGTGATTGGCGACGATACGTCTCGCATTTTGCCAAATTGCGAGACGCCCGGCCAAATCGAAAATCGAAAACCTAGAATCGAAAATTCCCTCGCCTGGTTCGCCGAACTCCCCGCTGGTGACCCCGTGGAACTCGCCTGCACCACGCTCCAACGCTTGCACGGGGAAGTGGCCACCCATGCCGATTCCTGGAAGAAGCTGGCGGCCGAGCGGCAGCAGTTGCTCATGTTTTGTGAAACCACCGGACACCGGCATCGCTTGCAGACCCTGCTGGACGAAGCCGGCGTGACGCCGGCGCCGCACTTGCAGCTTGCGCTGGGCAAGCTCTCGGGGAGCTTCGATCTGCGCCCCGCCGGCCTGGCCGCCATCAGCGACCGGGAAATATTGGGGCAGAGCCACCACCCGGCGGGCGTCGCCCCGCCCAGCCGGCGCAGACAGCATGTGGCCGGCACGGTGGCCATCCAGCACTTGCTGGAACTGCAGCTTGGCGACTACGTGGTCCACGCGGCCCACGGCATCGCGCGCTACCTGGGCCTGGCCCGCCTGGAGAAGAGCGGCCGCACCGAAGACTATCTGACGCTGCT
>JBEKKG010000726.1:0-4280 GCA_050010835.1 Planctomycetota bacterium | reverse complement strand
GCCGGAGTACATGGCGCCCGAGCAGCTTGAACGTCCGGCGGAAGTTGATCACCGCGCGGACATCTATTCTTTGGGCGTTGTGATTTACCAGATGCTGACGGGCGAACTGCCGCCGAGCAAAGGCGAGTTGGTGGCGCCGTCGAAAAAGGCTGTTGTGGATGTGCGGCTCGATGAAGTTGTCCTGCGGGCGCTGGAGAAACAACCCGAGCGCCGCTACCAACAAGCCAGCGAAGTCAAGACGCAGGTGGAGACGATCGCTTCCACACCAGCGCCCAAAATTGCCGAAAGCCAAGGCGTCCCTGCGGCTGTCGAATCCGCCGAAAGGGAACGTTCGTTCTGGGCGTTGTTGATGTGGGGCAAGGAGGGAAGCTCAATGTGGAGACGAGGCACCACGGTGGTCCTTGCGGCATTTGTAATCTCAACCGTTACGCTGGCGATCGCCCTCATCCGGAAAACGTCAACCGAAGACTCCAAGCCGCTCAACCCCGTACCAGAGACGCCTGTGCGGGTAGTCAACGATCCTTCTCCGCCAAACATAGTCATTGATGTTGCCGCGTGTCCCGGCGGGCCCTGGACAGTGGTATTTCCAGGCGGGGCGACGGTGGAGTTGATTGGCGTGGGCGAGAACCCCAACGACGGCAAAGGCTGGTGGCGACCGGACGGCGCGGCGGTCGAGCGGCCGTATGATCCCGATGCATTCTGTGTCGTTTTTCCAAAGGTGCGGAAGAATCACCTCCTGCGCGAAATCGCAGTACTGGTGAATGGCATATCACTCGACAAGGAGCGCCTGAACTACGAGTTCGACCCGCCTGAAAGCATTATGAGGGAGGAAAATAGGTTCGTGAGCCAGTCGGATAACAAACCAACACCACCGAACATGCAAGTCCTCGGATGTCAGATCCCGCCCGACCGGAAAACCATTGCCCTACGGTTCGCCGGCTCGCAGGACGATCCGTGGCAAACCGTCTGTGACACGACAGCCCCGAGCGAAATCAAAGGCGTGGGAGGCGCCAACGGAGTGGCAGTATTTTCGCAAGCTACTGAGAACAGCGGCGATGCTTCCGTCACTGTCTCGCACAACCTCAGGGAGGGCGCTTTGCGCGTGTCCGCTGTGGGCGTGGACGGCTGGGAACACGAGGCAGAAGGGTCCGAAGAGCGCTCGAACGGAGACACGCGCAAGATGCACGTCACGTTCAGCAAACTCGCGCTGAAGAACATCAAAGCCTTCCGGCTGGAGCGCCATGCTCTGACGTGGGCCGAGTTCCGCAACGTGGCGCTGCAGCCGGGCGATACGCAACCTGCCGTAGCGGCCGCGAAGACTGACAACATAGATTTGCCCTTCATAAACGATCCACAAGTCCTTGGAGAATGGGAGAGCGTGGACTTTATCGCCAACCCGGACGATTTCGATCCTGGGAAACGGCAGTGGAAGGGCGAATTGGATTTCCAATGCACCTATCAGGAAGACGGCAAGACGCCCAAGCCGTGGTTCACGTGGACTAAAGGCGTGCTGATTCATCACGGCGATAAAACTGCGAGCCACTACGACATTCGGGAAATCCAAGGCCAGCCTTATATGTTCCTCGAATGGAAAAGCGGAGATGTCACGATCCGAGGGATGAAACCGAAGTATTACGTCTTAAAGAAAACGGCTGCGGGCGCGCCCGCGCCCGAGGCCGCGAAAGCCCCCGCGACGGCTGTATCGCCTCCCTCTCCGCAACCCCAGCCGCTCCACGCGGCACAAGGGACGCCTGTGCGGGAAGTGAACGATCCTTCTCCGGCAAACATCGTCATTGATGTTGCCGCGCATCCGGGCGGGCCCTGGAAGGCGGCATTGCCTAGCGAATTGCCGGGCGGGGCGACCGTGGAGCTGGTTGGCGTGGGAGAAACGCTGGCCAAGGGCAAAGGCTGGTGGCGTCCGGACGGCTCGCCGGCCCAGCGGCCCTATGATTCTGTTTTTCTCGGCAACAATCTTGAGAAAACCCGAAAGAACTGCGTGATACGCGACATTGCCGTAGAGCTTGACGGCGGAGGTTATCCGGAAAGAGAGTTCGACCCCCCCACTGATACTTATGGAGAGGGGTTCCCGTTCGTCCAGAACAAAGACGTGCGCTGCATGCGCGTCCTTGGTAGATGGGTCCCGGCCGGCCTGAAAACCATTACCGTGCGGCTCGCCAACAATCAGGAGCCGTGGCAGACGGTCTGTGACACGACAGCCCCAAGCGAAATTAAGGGAGTGGGTGGCGCCAACGGAGTGGCAATTTTCTCACAAGCCACTGAGAACAGCAGCGACGTTTCCGTCTCCGTCTTGCACAACCTCAGGTATGGCGCTTTGCGCGTGGCCGCTGTGGGCGTAGACGATTGGAGACACGATGCGCTTGACACCAAAGAGATAAGGGACAATTACACGAGCAAGATGCACGTCACGTTCGGCAAACTCGCGCTGAAGAACATCAAAGCGTTCCGGCTGGAGCGCCATCCTTGCACTTGGGCCGAGTTCCGCAACGTGGCGCTGCAGCCTGGCGAGCCGGTGGCCGCGCCCAAGATGCCCGCCGAGGAACGGGGGACCCAGAAACGGCCCGCGGGCGCGCCCGTCCCTGCCGTGCCAAAGCCAGCCAAAGGCCAGGACGCACTACTCGAACTGCTCCGCGTCCAACTTCGCCAGGCCGAAGACGCCGTGCTTGTGGCGGAAGCCCGGGAGAAAGCGGGCCAGATTACCCAAGGCGACGTGCAGGTTGAAAAGGACAACGTGGAGATCCTGAAAGCCCAGATTGCCGGCGATGCCCTGCAAGCCGCCCGGCTCGGGCTGGCCTCGGCGGAACGGCAACTCAAGTTCGCCAAGATCAAATTCGACAGGGGTTTGATAGACAACACGGAATATCAGGTCGCCAAGAACGCGGTGGAACTGCGGCAGGTCAAGCTGCGCCTTGCAGAAGAAGCCGCTAAGGGGAACAAGTGAGGCAACGAGCGTGGTGCGTGGTGCGTGAAGCGTGGCGCGCGGCACGAACTACGAACCACGCGCCATGATCCCGCTTGCTTACGCGCGCGGCTCGCGGGTAGCATGGCCGTCCCGGACATGCGCACGGGCGGGACGCCCGTGCTACGCCGCTTGCTCACGCGCGCGGCTCGGAGACTGAACGGTCACGGATTTTTTCAAAATTTTGGAAGAGCCTAAGTACCGTGGCACACTGTAGTTAGTGAATTGCTTGGACCATAGTATGTTTTTATTCGATTTTTGATTTGACAACCGAATGGCACTGTGATACTCTCATTGAAGGTACGGAGGACCGGTGGGGATTGATTGTGCATGAGAGGGTCGGAAGTGTGGTGCGGTGTGCGCACCACGACCCACGCTCCACGAACCCCGCACAACTGTAAAGGCAGACCTCATTTGGCCCGAGGCACAGGAGGCACGGGAGAGTTCCCGCAACCTCAGCAAGAAAACCGTCTGCAACCTGCAAAAGGAGGAGATCCGCATGTACAACAGTGTCCAGTGGCGCATCATCGCCCGGGAGTTGGCCAGGACTGGGGGAGTCGCTTCCCAAGCCGCAAAGAACCTGAGAGGCACAAGTACCGCCTTCAAGGGGCTTACGAGAGCTACCATCCACAGATTGCGGCAACGCCCCCAGTTCAAGGAATTGTCGGAGAAGCTCAATCTCAGCGTGGTCAACGGCATAGAGGATGCCGAATGCCAAGTCGAAAAGAGAAAGGGGTTGGAGGTCGTGGATCCTGATAACCCGGCGGTCGTAATCATCCGGCAACTCCTGGATAAGGCCCTCGCCGAAGCCCTGCAAGCCGTGCAGGACAAGAATGCGCCGGTTGAAGCCACTTCCTTGGTAAAGCTCTTCGGATTCTACGCCAAGAACCTTCAGACTCTGCTCAAGAGGTGATCGAGTGACAAAACGTTTCAATCGTGCGACAGAACGTTTCAAACATGTGACAAAAGGGGATCAATCCTGCGACAAAAGGGGATCAATCCTGCGACAAAACGTTTCAAAAGTCGAGGGCCTTCCGTACTGCTGCACCTCTGCTAACATCGTAGCCTTGTGGCACTTGTCGAAATCTGAAATGCTCGATGCCGGGAAAAGCGGGCGGTGCATGGCACTTTAGGCGGGCCGATTTTCCCTTCTCCTTGCGGGAGGGGTTTCGGGGAGGGCTTCTTGCGGGTGCATGTCAGCAAATGTACCGCGGGCGTCCCGCCCGCCCGTGGCAGGCCGGCAGGGCGCGAGGACGAAGGCGGGCGGGACGCCCGCGGTACGCTCTGGGCCACGCATTTACTG
>JBEKKG010000725.1:0-8306 GCA_050010835.1 Planctomycetota bacterium | reverse complement strand
TCAGTAAATGTACCGCGGGCGTCCCGCCCGCTCGTGGCAGGCTGGCAGAATCCGAGGGCAAAGGCGGGCGGGACGCCCGCGGTACGCTCTGCCTCGTGCATTTACTGACATGCACCCGACACAATCACCTGTTCACCTCTTCACCTGTTCAGGCCTTTCCTCCGCGCCCTCTGTGTTGAATTAGTTGTGAGAAATGCGGACTACCGCCTGGGCAGCAGCGAGTTGTCGCGGTGCCAGTTGAGGAGGTCGCGCAGGGTCTTCTCCAGGGGGATTTCGGGGGCCCAGCCGGTGGCGTTCTTGATTTTCGCGTAACTGCCGCGCACGTCCATCACGTCCGTTTCGCGGACGCGGCTGGCGTCCCGGCGGACTTCCACTTTCACCCGCGCCATCTGCACGAGCATATCCAGGATCTGCTGCACCGGCACGCTGGCGCCGCTGGCCAGGTTGTAGACTTCGCCCTTGGAGCCGTGCAGGCCCAGCAGCCGGTAGGCGCGGACGATATCGCGGACATCGGAGAAATCGCGGCGGGGCGAGAGGTCGCCGGTGCGGATCACCGGCTCCGCGCCGTGCTCGACCTGCACGAGCTGTTGCGCAAAGGTGGAGCAGACGAAATTCGGGCGCTGGCGCGGACCGGTATGGTTGAAAGGCCGGGTGATTACCACATGCAGGCCGTAAGTCTGCACGAACGGGTGCGCCGCCAGCTCCATCGCAGCCTTGCCCGCGGCAAAGATGTTGGCGGGCGCAAAAGGCTGGGCTTCGGTGAGCGGCAGGTCCTCGGGTTTCACAGGCCCGTAGACCTCGGCGGAACTGGCCAGGACCACGCGCGTGCGCGGGCTTTGAGTGCGCACGGCTTCCAACAAGTGGATGGAGCCCAGCAGGTTCACTTCGTAAGTCCGCGCCGGTTCGCGCTGGGCGTCATGGATGACACTGATGGCGGCCAGATGGAAAACCACGTCGAAGTGCGCTTCGCGCAGCACGCCGCGCATGAAATCCGGCTGCGCCAGGTCGCCCACGCGCAGCGTGACGTGGTCCAGGCAGTGAGTGAGGTTGGAGGCGCGCGAACCTGGCCTGCACGTGCCCCACACTTCGTCCCCCAGGCTCAAACAATGGTCCACCAGGTGCGAGCCGGCGAATCCTTCCGAACCTGTGATCAGCACGCGCATGTCGTCTTAACCCTCACTATTCACCGCAGAGACGCAGAGAACGCAGAGAACAGCAATAGGATCTTTTCCAATGGGCATTGGATCACGCATCACGAATCATGCCCCTCGCCCCTCACGCCCCACGCCACGCTCCTCACACCGCGCCCCGGCCATCAAAGAACTTCGTCTTGACGAAGGCGATCAACGCCGGCAGCAGGGACACAAAGATAATCAGTATGATGGTGGCTTCGAGGTTCTTCTGGATCCGTTCCACCTGGCCGAGGAAGTATCCCAGCGTGCTGAGGCTGATGATCCAGCCAATGCCGCCGAAGACATTGTAGGAGACGAAGCGCGCATAGGACATCTGCGCGATGCCGGCCACGACCGGCGCGAAGGTGCGGATCAGCGGCACAAAGCGCGCTATGACGATGGTCTTGCCGCCGTGCTTTTCGTAAAAGGCCTTGGTGTACAGCAAGTGGTCGCGGCGAAAGAAGAGCGTTTTCTCGCGTTTGTACAGGGCTTCGCCGGCCTTGTACCCGATCCAGTAGCCGACCGTGTCGCCGATGATCGCCGCGGGAATCAGGACCAGGTTCAGCAGCCAGATGCTCAGGTGGGTATCGCCCAGCGCCGCAGTCAAGGGGTTGCCCGGCGCACAAGCCAGCCCGGCCGTGAAGAGCAGGGAATCGCCCGGCAAAAAAAAGCCGACGAGCAGCCCCGTCTCGGCAAAAATAATGGCGGCCATGCCACTGTAGCCGACGGTAGTCACCACCAACTTGACGTTGTAAAGATTCGAGAACCATTCGATGAGTTTGTGCATTGTCCTCCTCAAGTACTACAACGAACGATTAGCCACAGAGGACACAGAGGACACAGAGAACACAGAGAACGGCAGAATTCAGGTTTTTCCAAAATCGAAAATCCAAAATCTTTCCTCTGTGTCCTCTGTGGCAAGAAGTCGTTCACTTGTGCCGCTGCCACACTCTCCCCCGCGGCTCGGTGTGCGGCAAGTCAAAATGCAGGCCCAGTTCCAACCCCGCTTCCTGGCCGGCCCCGGCCGCCAGATCCTTGAGCCGCGCGCGGGCGAGCTTGAGCTCATCCGCCGTCAGCTTGCGCTGCGCCAGGGCCAGGGTGTTGGTGCTGAAGGCGTAGAAGTGCAGGCGGTCCTGGGAGTGCAGCCGCAGGTCCGCCTCCTCGGCCAGGGCAATCGCCCGGCCGCCGTCGGCAGCCAGCGAGGCCAGGTCCAGCCCGCACAGGAGCACGATTTTGCAGGGCAGCGTGCGCGCCACCGGATCGCCGGGCGAAGACAACGTGTCCTGCGCCTCGATGTACATCGGCAGCGTGGCGCCGGTGGCCTCGTACAGCGTGCGCACGTCCTCGAGCGTCAGGCCCTTGAACCTGTCTTTGGCAGGATCAACGTAGACGACGGCCGCGCTGCACTCGGACGTGTAACACAAGTCGTAGGCCCGGCCCTCGCAGTCTTCACGCGGTTCGTACAACGCTTCCGGCAGGTCGCGCGCCTTGAGATATCCGGGAGGCCGGATGCGGCGCTCGATGAAGGCCGGCAGGCCCGTCGGGGAGACATCGCGGTCCTTGGGTTGGGGGCCGAAGCGGCGGTTGTTCCTGTCCCAGGCCAGAATGGTGTCGCAGAACAAGCCGAACATGTACTGGTTGTCGGGGTCCAGTTTGTCGGCCAAGCTGCGCAGATCCAGTTTGCGTTCCTGCCGGGCCTCATCGCGCAGGATGAGGAAGCGCCCATCGCGCACTTCGAAACTGCACGCTGCATAGACCTCCCGCAGCACGCGGTTGAGCCGGTCGGCGCTTTCGATGGTGAAGACCGGCATGGTCAGATAGAAGGCGCAGGCATGGTGGAACGACAAGCCGGCCAGGACTGCCTGTTGCGCCAAGTGGCTGAGGTCGGCCTCGATCCTGAAATCGCCTTTGGAGAGGATGCCTATGCCTCCGCTCGGGTCCTTGGCGGACGGCTCAACGCGCAAGGCAATTCTGCGCGAAGCCAGCACCGCACCCGCGGCCTTCTGGAGTTCGGGGACCGAGCAGGCGGCGAGACATTCCACGCTGCCATTGGACAACGCCGGTTCATATTGGGCCGCCCAGTTGCGAATAGTGCCCAAGCTGGTGTCCATACCTTCGCCGTTGAGCAAGGGCGGCCAAATGTCCGTGAAGAGGCCCTTCTGGCGGTCCGGCTCCAACTGCTTCTCGGAGAACTCCTTGAACGCCTCGGCGCTGACAGCGCGCGGCCGCAAGATGAACCAGAGGCCCGGGGCCACCTTGCGGTAGACCGGTTTCGCGGGCTCCATAGCGAACAAGTCCTCCCGCGAACTGCGCGCCAGCAGCTCATTCCACACGGCGCGCAGCGAGAAATGCCAGCCATAAGCGCGCTCGATGGCGTCCTCGCCCTCATCCGGCAAGGCCACTGGGGCGGCCGCACCGTCCTTGGGTACGCGCCAGAACTTGTGCGCAGCCAGTTGGCCGTCATTGGCTTCATATTCGATTTGCATGTCATCCCCGCTCTCCGGGATGACGTGGCAGAAGAGCACCTTGTCGGGCAGGCCGCCTTCTTCCGGCGTGTCGCAGACCGGGCAAGCACGCGGCACCTGCCGGCCCAGGCGCGGGGAATACATGGTGCCGGAGGGCGCCTTCTTCAGACAGACCTTCGCGACCACCTGATGCACGGCGGCGAGGCTGTCCAAGGGCATGCGTTTCATGCGCGGGAAGGTGCCCATCACGTAGGGTTTGTGGCAGTGCGGGCAGGTGCGCAGCGCAAAGGCGATGTCCGGCGCAAAGACGCCGTCGGCCTTCAGCGAACGGGCGCGAAAGTCGCGCAGGTCCTTGGGGTAGGCCAGCCCGCGCGGCGAAGCCGGTTCCGCACCGTGCAGCGCCAGGACAACAAGCGCACAGGCCAGCAGGGCCACAGGACAACAGGACAAGTGTTTAGGCATCGAACACTCCACGCCAGGATTCTAACCGCAATGGTAGCGCGGGAAAAGGGGGTTCAGACAAACGCGGGGGGCTGGGAGCAAATGTACCGCGGGCGTCCCGCCCGCCCGTGGCAGGCCGGCAGGGCGCGAGGACGAAGGCGGGCGGGACGCCCGCGGTACGCTCTGGGCCACGCATTTACTGACATGCACCCGGGGGGCTGTGTCAGTTGGGTTTCATTTGTAGTGCAGGCAACTTGCCTGCGCCCTATCCGCTGCCCACCTTCGCAGGCAAGATGCCTGCACCACAAGCGCCAGCCGTCCGCCACTTGAATGCGCCGCCGCCAGCGTTACAGTGAGACCGGCCAAGGGGGAATGCGCATGGATGTCTTTGAGGCGATTCGCACGCGCTACAGTTGCCGGAAGTATCTGCCCAAGCCCGTCGAGGAGGAGAAACTGCGCGAGGTCCTCGAAGCGGCCCGGCTGGCGCCCAGCGCGCGCAATCTTCAAGAGTGGCGCCTGGTCGTGGTCAGCGACCCCGGCACGCGGAAACAGTTGGCGGTGGCTGCCTGCAACCAGAAATTTATCGGCGAGGCGGCAGCGGTTATCGCCTGCTGCGCCGAGACGGACGGGCACGTAATGCGCTGCGGGGAGAAGTGCTACCCCATTGACCTGGCCATCGCCATAGATCACATGACGCTGGCAGCCACGGCGCTGGGGCTGGCCACCTGCTGGATCGGAGCTTTCGAGGCCCCGGCGGTGCGCGGAATCCTGGGCATCCCCGACACGCACCCGCTTGTCGCATTACTGGCGCTCGGCTACCCCGCCGGCGGGCCCCCGGCACGGAAAGAACGGCACGCGCTGGACAAGGTCGTCAAGCGCGAGAAATGGTAGAAAAGGATTTTCTATTTTTGATTTTCAATTTTCGATTTGAGCATATCCGGGGGCGCAATCGAAAATCTAAAATCGAAAATTGAAAATTCCCACGGTTCAGGGTGTAATCTTACGCCGCGCTGAAGAGGCGGTTGTTCGAGGAGACAGTGCTGTTTTTCAGGAGGATTGCCGTTGAAGCTTGCTCGTGTTCACACTGCCCTGCCGTCGAGCCATGCGCTCGTCTGCCTTGCCGCGCCTGTTCTGATCCTGTTGCTGGCCGGATGCGGAGCGGGCACGGAGGCCAAGCCCTCTGGAACAACGAACCCGGCTGCCGCCGCGCCGCCGGCCGGTGCGGCAACTCCCGCGCCTGCGGAGAAGGCGGCGCCGGCTGAGCCGCGGCTTTCCGCCGCCGACATGAAGCCCTACACGGAAAGCGTGGACGGCTCGGACATCAAGTTCGACATGGTCCCGATTCCGGGCGGCACGTTCGTCATGGGCAGCCCTGAGACGGAAGCAGGGCGCAACAAGGACGAAGGGCCGCCACACGAGACCGTGGTCAAACCGTTCTGGATGGGCAAGACCGAGGTGTGCTGGTACGAGTTTGAATTCTGGGCCTTCAAGCGGGACCTCAGAACGAAGATGAGCGCCGGCGTCAAACTGGACCAGCAGCCCGCCAACGAGAAGCTGGCCGACGCCGTCTCGCGCCCGACCCCGCCGTACGTGGAAATGAGCTTCGGCTACGGCAAAGAGAACATGCCGGCGATTTGTTTCACCCATCACGCGGCCATGGAATACTGCCGCTGGCTTTCGGCCAAGACGGGGAAGATTTACCGGCTGCCGACGGAAGCCGAATGGGAATTCGCGGCGCGCGGCGGAACCAAGACCGCGTACTTCTGGGGCGACGATCCGGCCCAGGCCGGGGAATACGCCTGGTTCGAGGGCAACTCGGAGAAGAAGCCCCACCAGGTCGGAGAAAAGAAACCCAATCCCTACGGCCTGTGCGATATTGTGGGCAACGTGGCCGAATGGTGCGTGGACCACTACGAGCCCAAGCTCTACGCGAAGCTCAAAGACAAGCCCGCCGTCCAGCCCGTGGTCCTGCCGGATGAAGAGGAGTACTCCTACGTCGCGCGCGGCGGCTCCTGGATGGATAAGGTGACAGCCTTGCGCAGCGCCGCCCGGCGCGGCTCGGACGAAGACTGGAGCGGTCAGGACCCGCAGTTCCCGAAGAGCGTGTGGTGGCACACCGATGCCCGGTTCGTGGGTTTTCGCGTGGTCAGGCCGCTCGAGGAGCAGGAGAACCTGAAGGGGCTCAGGTCCAAGGTGCGGTTGAGTTCCTCGAAGCAGGATTAAGGGCGCCGGATATTTCGGATTTTGGATTAAACAGCCACCGCGAATTCGCGAAGGCATTCTTTCCCTTCTTCCCATTCCTTCCCATCCTTCCCATTCCTTAGTCTGGAGACGATTTTTCCGCGGCCTGCGGTGTATACACGGTGTGGGTCTGCGTTTGTGGTTCGCGCTCGCGCGGGCGCGTGGCTTGAAACAAAAAGGAGAACGATTGCATGAACGAACAGGTGAACGGTGAAAAGACATCCGGCACGCGGCGCGAATTTCTGAAGACTTCGGCATTGGTGGCGGCCGGGACGGTGCTGGCGTCCAGCCTGCCCACGCTGCCACGGGCCTACGCCGGGGGCACGGACACGATCAAGGCCTGCCTGATCGGCTGCGGCGGGCGCGGCAGCGGGGCCGCGGAAGACGCGCTGAAGGGCGCAGCGACCGCCGGAGCAGGGAGCGTCAAGTTCGTGGCAGTCGCGGATGCTTTCGAAGGCAATGCCAAGGGCGCCGCTGCCAACCTCAACAAGAAGGGCAAGGAACTGGCGGACATTCCTCCGGAGAAAATCTTCGTGGGGTTGGACGCCTATCAGAAGGCCATTGATTCGGGAGTGGACATGGTGGTCACGGCCGCCGCACCCGGTTTCCGCGCGCAGCACTTCGAGGCCCCCATCCACGCGGGCAAGCACATCTTCATGGAAAAGCCCGTCTGCACGGATGCGCCGACGTTCCGCAAGGTCATGGCCGCTGCTAAGATGGCCGATGAGAAGAAACTGAAGGTGGGCGTCGGCTTGCAGCGCCACCATGAATCCGGCTATCAGGGCGGCATTCAGGCCATCGCGGACGGCAAATTCGGCGACATCTCGCTGGTGCGGGTCTACTGGAACGGCGGCGGCATCTGGAACCGCCCGCGCGCCGCAGGCATGACCGAAATGCAGTTCCAGGTCCACAACTGGTACCACTTCTGCTGGGCCAGCGGCGACCACATCTGCGAACAGCACGTCCATAACCTGGACATCGGCAACTGGGTCATGTCCGCGGCCCTGAAGAAAACCGGCGCCGAGTGGGCGCACCCGGTGCGGGCGCAGGGCATCGGCACTTGCTGGCACCGCGGCTACGGCGACTTTATCAGGACCATGCCCGGCAAGAACCAGGGGCAGATTTGGGACGCCCACATGATCGAGTATACTTTCGAGAACGGGATCAAGATGTTAAGCCAGTGCAAGCATCACCCCGGTAACGTTTATGGCGGGGTTTTCGAAGAGTTCCATTCGACCACCAGTCCCGATGGCAAACCGAACCTCGGGGGCCGCGCCGTCTCCGGCGCAGCACCGGGACCGAAGATGGCCCTGGGAGCTTACCAGCAGGAACACATGGATCTCCAGAAGGCCATCCGCGACGACACGCCGTACAACGAAGCTTACTACGGCGCGATCTCCAGCTTCACAGCCGTGTTTGGCCGCATGGCGACGTACTCAGGCGCGGAACTGAAGTGGGACGAGGCCGTGCAGAAAGGCCCGGACCTGTTCCCGCAAACCCTGGCCTGGGATGCCGAGGCGCCCGTCATGCCGGACAAGGATGGCAACTACCCCATCCCTGTTCCCGGTGTGTTCAAGCCCTGGCCCGACTTCGGCAGCGGCGGCAAGAAGAAGAAGTAGCAGCTAGAATCTGAGCCGCGACCGTGAGGGAGCGGAGATTGCCGCTTGCTTACGCGCGCGGCTCGGACTTCCGAAGAACACTGCTTTGGATTCCGGGGACACGATCCCGGTTTCCAAACAGCCGGAAATCGGGTCATGTCCCCGGAATCCAAAAAGGAGAACGCAACCATGAGCGAGAAGACATCCGGTACGCGGCGCGAGTTTCTGAAGACTTCGGCATTGGTGGCGGCCGGGACGGCACTGGCGTCCAGTCTGCCCACGCTGCCACGCGCCTACGCCGGCGGCACGGACACGATCAAGGCCTGTCTGATCGGCTGCGGCGGGCGTGGCGGCGGCGCTGCGAAAGACGCGCTGAACGCCGCGGCGGC
>JBEKKG010000724.1:0-4301 GCA_050010835.1 Planctomycetota bacterium | reverse complement strand
GAGGAGTACCGAACCGCTCTCCGCCTGAACGCGGCGAGCGTGCGGCCGCTCGCCGGCGTCACCTACGAATGCTACCTGGGTTTGGGGCAGATCGCGCTGATGTGGGGCCGCACGTCCGAGGCCATTAACTATTATGAAAACGCGGTTCGCCTGGCGCCCCATCACAGCCCGGCATACAAATCCCTGGGCGCCACCTACTTTCCGCGCGGTGACTATAAGAAAGCGGCGGAGTACTTCACCGTGGCCGTCCGGCTAAACCCACAGGATGTGGAGTCGCGATTCTTTCTTGGCACCTGCGCGCTGAAGCTCGGCGAGCCGCGTCAGGCCGCCGCGCAATTTCGCGCGGCTCGCCAGGTCGATCCGACCTATATTGAAGCTTATGAAGCCGAGGCGCGCGCGCTCGAAGCGGCCGGCGACGCGGCCGAGGCAGCGCGCGTCCGCGCGCTGATCACGAAACGATAGCTGCGCCGGGGAAAAGGCAGAGACGCATGCGTCGGGAAACTCATGTTTGTGGTTGATGATGGTGGGACGTGCATTATTCCATGGTGGGTCCTCAGAGTTGACAGGAGTTGAACACTGTTGAGCCGTCTGGATGATCTGCTCAAAAAGTATCATGCCTTGGGCAGTTGGCTACTGATCCTGGTGGCGTTTGTCTTTTACCAGGGAGCCCTGATTTGCGGGTTTGTCTTTGACGATGTGGAGCAGATCCTGCAAAACCCCTTCGTTAAGAATCCGCACCTGTGGAGGCAGATTTTTCTGGGGCCCGTGTGGTCGTTCGTTGGGCGCGGTGCGCAGACCAGTTTTTACCGGCCGCTGCACATCTTCTCTTATTGGCTCGTCTGCCGGGTGGCGGGGTTCGATCCCGGCGCGTACCACATGTTCCAGCTCGTCCTCTACGCACTCAGCACTTGGGTCGTGTACCGGATCAGCCGCAAGATCCTCCAGAACGAGCTGGCCGCGTTTGCTGGGGCCCTGCTCTGGACGCTGCACCCCTTGCATGTTGAGGCGGTTGCGTGGGCGGCCGCGATTCCTGACATCGGGTGTGGGCTCTTCTGTTTGCTGGGGTTCTGGTTCTTTCTGCGGGCTGAGGATCACTCACCGGCGAACTTCCGAGGGCACGCTGTGGCCGCGGCAGTCTATTTCCCGGCGTTGTTCTTCAAGGAGGTGGCGTTCAGTTTCCCGCTTCTCCTGCTGGCCTACTGGTTCTGCTACTCCTCCGCGGAGTCCTGGTTCCGGCGGGCGCTCCACTGGCTTCCCTACCTCGCGGCCACCGCCGTTTGCGTGGTCATCCGCATGACAGTGATGGGCCACTTTTCTGAAACCTCCCTTTTCCGGGAACTCAATTCGCAGGCGGCGTGGGCGGCTGTAGGTTTGCTGGGCCAGCACGCCAAGCTTTTCTTCTGGCCTGTTCACCTCAGCGAATTCCGCGATCTCGATCTCGCGGCCAGCCTGCGTTCGCCCTGGCCCTGGGTGGCGCTGTTAGCACTTGCCGCCGCGTGCGTGTGGCGCAAGCGCGATCCCCTCTTGAGCTTCCTGGTGCTCTGGTGGGTGGTTACTCTCCTGCCCTGTCTCAACTATCACCACCTCAGTGTCCCGCTCGTTGCGGATCGATTCTCCTATTTACCCTCCGTGGGTCTTTGCCTGGCCCTCGGATACCTGGCTTTCGGCTGGCTGCCGCTGCACTTTCCGAATGTACGTCACGCCTGGGTGGTCGTCGCAGCACTGGCGGTCGTGGCGGCGCTCTGGGCGGCCCAAACCGTGCGTACCATTCCTCACTGGCGCGACAATGATGCGCTGTTTGACTACTCGCTCCGTGTTTCGCCCAATGCCGCCTTGGTACATGTCTCCCACGGCGTGGTTCTGCAATTCCGAGAGAGAGACTTTGATGGCGCTGCCCGTGAATTCCAGACCGCCCTGCGGCTGAATGCGCAAAGCCTGCGGCCTCTTCCCGTAGTGGTTTACGACTCGTACGTCGGCCTGGGCCAAGTCGCCCTCATTCAGGGTCGCGAGCCGGAGGCACTCGAGTACTTTGATAAAGCGGTCCACCTGATGCCGAATCTCAAATTTGCCTACGATGTGCTTGGCTCGGTCTATTTCCCGCGCGGCGACTACACGCGGGCCGCGGGATATTTCCAGCAGGCGGTACGCGTGAACCCGCAGGACGTGGTTGCGCGGTTCTTTCTCGGAACTTGTTGGATGAAACTCGGCAAGCCGGCGCAGGCTGCGGGCGAGTTCCGCACGGCACGTGAAGTCGATCCGGATTATTTTCAAGCCTATGAGGCTGAGGCGCGTGCGCTCGAAGCCGCGGGCGATCGAGTAGGCGCGGCTAGGGTTCGGCGCATGATGGCCTGGCACTAGGGAGAGCAAAAGCAAAGGGAGAAGAAGTCGAGTTGGGAGCCTTGCTGAACCGCTGGAATGAACAAATCGCCAGACACCCGCGGCTCGCCGGTGGAGTGCTATTTCTGATCACCTTCGTGGTCTTCCAGCGTTCCCTGGCCGGAGCGTTTGTCTTTGACGACATTCCGCAAATCCTGCAGAACCCCTACCTGGCAAGCCCGAATTACTGGCAGCAGGTATTTCGGGGCGCCATCGATCCTTTTCGTGGCCCGGCGACGCACGCCAATTATTACCGCCCGCTCCAATTCCTGTGCTACTGGGCACTGGACAGGTTTGCAGGGCTGAACCCGCAAATCTTCCACTTGTTTCATCTCTGCCTTTGCGCCGGCACGGTGTGGCTGCTCCTTCTCCTGGGGCGGGAATTGTTGGGTCACGATTTGGCGGCCTTCGCGGGCGCGTTGCTTTGGGCGCTGCATCCTCTGCACGTGGAGGTCGTCGCCTGGATCGCCGCCCTTCCGGACGCGGGTGCGGCTTTCTTCATGATCGGGAGCTTTTGGCTCTTCCTGCGAGCCGAGAAGGAGGGCGCCCACCCGCTGGCGCGCCACGCTTTGGCGGCGTTGGTTTATTTCCCAGCCCTTTTCTTCAAAGAGATGGCCCTCACTTTTCCGCTCCTGGTTGTCGTGTACTGGGTTTTCCTTGGCGAGAAGGAGTCGTGGTCCCGCCGTGCGGTGCGATGGTTGCCTTACGCACTCGCAGCGGCTGGCTATGTTGCGGTGCGCATCGGGGCGCTGGGCCGATTTTCTGCAGCCCCACAGCCCTGGAAGATCTCACTGCGCATGATCGCTGTGGCCGTGGGGGTTCTTGGTCAGCACGCCAAGCTCTTCTTTTGGCCCGTCAATCTGAACCTGGCTCGCACTTTTGACTTATCAGCCAGCCTGCTTTCACCTTGGCCTTGGCTGACGTTGCTGGCGATCGTCGCTGTGTTCGTCCTGCGGAAACGGCAACCTGTGTTCGGGTTTTCCGTCGCGTGGTGGGCCATAACGCTTTTGCCTTGTCTGGACGTTCGGCAGCTTGTCGGCCTTCCGGTAGGGGATCGCTTCTCGTATCTACCTTCCGTCGGACTGTGCCTGGCCATCGCCTTCGGCGCGCTGGTGCTGCTGCCACAGCGTCTGCCGCACCTTAAGCCCGCTCGCGTACTAGTCCCTGCTTTGCTTGTTGTGCTTGGGTTGTGGACCGTCCAGGACATTCGCACCGTTCCAAACTGGCATGACGACGCAGCGCTCTGGAACCACACTACAGGCGCTGCTCCTGACTCGGCCCTGGCGCACTTGTTTCAAGGGATACTGTTGGAGCATCAAAAGGGCGACCTCGACGGCGCAGCCCGGGAATACGAAACTGCGCTGCGACTGAACGAAATGAGCTTCCGGCCCACCGCCGGGATGATTTACGAGTGCGATCTCGGTTTGGGCCGTATCGCCCTGATGAAGGGGCGCACCGAAGATGCCGTCGCTTACTTCGAGAAAGCCGTCCACGTGGCCCCTGTCCTGAGCCCGGCTTACCGAGCGCTCGGCGCGCTCTATTTTCCCCAGGGAAATTACGCCAAGGCGGCGCAATATTTCGTCCGGGTCGTGAAGATCAATCCGCAAGACGTCGAGGCCCGATTTTATCTCGGCACGTGCTGGATGAAACTCGGCAAGCCGGCGCAGGCGGCGGAACAGTTCCACGCGGCGCGCGAAGTGGCTCCCGATTATTTCCAGGCCTACGACGCTGAAGCGCGAGCGCTCGAGGCCGCGGGTGATGCGCTTGGCGCTGCGCGCGTGCGCAGCTTGAAACCGCCCAGGTAGGCGTGAAGCGCTGTGGAGTGTGGCCGCGTGCCGCTGCGCTGAGATCGCGCCCTCATAGGAAGACGGTTTCTGTGCCCTGCACCAGGCAATAGGCGGGGCAACGCCCGGAAAACACACCCA
>JBEKKG010000723.1:0-4302 GCA_050010835.1 Planctomycetota bacterium | reverse complement strand
AGAAAATTCTACCTTTGACGGATATTGGCATTACAATGGGTGTTGACCGGACGGTCAGAAGAATCCGCGCGGTTTTTGCAGGGAAAAACCTAAAATATAAGCAGAAAAAAGGCACTGTCTGCTTCACCCTGCCAATGCTTGGACATTATGAACTGGTTGTAGTGGACTGATTGTAAACGCCTGTCCCGCGCATAAATGCTATAATAACCCCATGAAAAAGATTGCGCTTGTATGCGGTGAAATCTCCGGAAGTCTGTATGCCGGACTTGTTGCAAAACAACTGAGAGAAATAGACCCGTCAGTGGAGATTGTTGGTATCGGCGGAGAGAACCTGGCAAAATACGGCGTAAAAATAATTGAACGATATCCCTCTTTTGGGGCTTTCGGGTTTACGGAGGTATTTTTTAAAATAATATCGTACTGGAAGTTTTTACAAAGAGCAGAAAAAAAAATAAAAGCGGAGAAGCCCGACCGCGTGGTCGTCGCCGGCTGCTCGCCGCGTGAGCACGAAAACACCTTCCGCGGCGTGCTCGAGCGGGCGGGGATGAATCCCTATCTGTTGCAATTGGTCAACATCCGCGAACACGTGGCCTGGGTGCTCAGCGACCCGCGCCAGGCCACGGAGAAAGCCGCGCTCTATATCCGCGCGGCCATCGAGCGGGTGAAATTGCAGGAGCCGCTCCAGAAGACAACCCTTGACGTCAACTTGCGCACGCTGGTCCTGGGCAGCGGCCCCGCGGGCCTGAAGGCGGCGCTGACCCTGGCCGAAGCGGGCCGCGAAGTAGTGCTGGTGGAGAAACGCCCGACCATCGGCGGCTGGCCGGTGCTCTTCGACGAAGTCTTCCCCAGCCTGGAGTGCGGGCCGTGCGTGCTGGAGCCGCTGATGGGCGAGGTGCTCCAGGGGCCGCATGCCGAGAAGATCGAGTTGCTGACGTTGTCGCAGGTCACTGAAGTGCTGGGGTACTACGGCAACTTCAAGGTGAAGATCCACAAGTTGCCGCGGTACGTGGACACCCGCACCTGCATTGGCTGCGGCATGTGTCTGGCCGGTTGCCCCGCCTCCGGGCCGGACCCGCTGAGCTTCGGGCTGGGCGAGCGGAAGGCGATCGCGCTGGCTTTCGTGGGCAGCCTGCCCAACGTGCCCTTCATTGATCCCGCTGCCTGCCTGCGCCTGAACGGCCGCCAGGAATGCGCGCTTTGCCAGGCCTCCTGCCCCATCGAGGGCGCCATCAACTTCAACGATGGCGCGCAAGACTTGGAGAGAGAAGTAGGGGCGATCGTGGCAGCCACGGGCGGCGCGCTGTACGATTGCGCCCGCCTGCCGAATCTTGGCTTGGGGCGCGTGCGCAACGTCGTGCACAGCTTGCAGTTCGAGCGCCTGGCCTCGCCAAACGGCCCGACAGGAGGCAAGCTGCTGACAGCCGAGGGCCACCCGCCCAAGCGCGTGGCCATAATCCACTGCGTGGGGAGCCTGGACAGCGGCCACCGCCCATACTGTTCGGCGGTCTGCTGTGCGTCCGCCTTCAAGTTCAACCGGCTGATCCAGGAGCAAACGCCAGGCACGGAGATCACACACTACTGGAAGGGCTTGTGCGTGCCGGGAAAACGGGGCCACACGCTCTATGAAGAGGCGCTGCACGATCCGCGCACGCGGCTGGTCCATTACACAGACATCTCGCAACTGGACGTGGCGAACGCTGCCGGCGGCGTCGCGGTCCGGTGTAGCGCCGGGAATGGGAGCGCCGGCGTCCCGCCGGCACAAGCAAAGGCCGGCGGGACGCCGGCGCTCCCAGTGCTGGGCGGGGCGCCTGCACCACAAAAACCCGAGGCCGCGCTCTTCGACCTCGTGGTGCTCTGTCCCGCGCTCGTGCCGGGCCCGGACACAGCGCAGTTGGCGCGCTTGCTGGAGGCCGGCACCGACCGCACGGGCTTCTTTGAAGAGCGGCATGGGCTGGTGCAGTCCTCGAAGGCCAAGGTGCGCGGCGTGTATCTGTCCGGGACCTGCCGCGCGCCGATGAACATCCAGGAAGCCGCCACGGAGGGCGAGGCGGCGGCCGGCAACGTGCTGGCGGCCCTGGTCGCGGGGCGGAAACTGGAGATTGAGCCGGTCGTAGCCTCCGTGGACGCCGAGCGTTGTTCGGGGTGCATGTGTTGCGTGCCTGTCTGCCCTTACAAGGCCATCCGCAGGGAGCCGGAGAAGGGCAAGGCGGAAATCAACGCGGTGCTCTGTTCCGGCTGTGGGACCTGCGTGGCTTCCTGTCCGATCGGGGCGATCCGGGGCGCACACTTCACCAACGCGCAAATCATGGCTGAGCTTAAAGGAGTCCTGGCATGAGCACCGGCCTCAAAGCTCCGCAGGCGACAGCGGCAGGCGCGCCGGCGCCTTCTTCCGTGGGGGGCGCGGACGATGCGGCAGTCTTCGAGCCGAAGATTGTCGCGTTCCTGTGCAATTGGTGCGCTTACGCCGGGGCTGACAAGGCCGGCGCGGCGCAGGTCCCGTTTCCGCCGAACGTGCGGGAGATTCGCGTTATGTGCAGCGGGCGCGTGGACCCGCAGTTCGTGCTGAGCGCCTTTGAACAAGGCGCCGATGGGGTCTTGATTTTGGGGTGCCACCCCGGCGACTGCCACTACAAGGAACAGAACTACCGGGCCATCCAACGCTTTCGGATAGTGCTGGCCTTGTTGGAGCAGTTCGGGATACCGGCGGAACGCTGCCGCTTCGACTACGTTTCAGCAGCGGAGGGAGAGCGCTTCGCCAAGCTGATCACTGAGACGACAGCCGCCATCAGGGCCTTGGGGCCGTTGCGGGCGCCGGCCCAGTAGGCGCGATTACAAAAGGATGACAGTTATGGCAATGGTTCAGTTGGACGTGCGGGGATTGCAGTGCCCGATTCCGGCCTTGAAGATGACGGAGAAGCTGGTTAAGAAGGAAGTTCATCTGGGCGACACCCTCGAAGTGACGGCCGACTGCCCCACGTTCGAGGATGATGTGCGGAAGTGGTGCAAGAGCTTCAAGAAGGTGCTGATTGTGATCAAGAGCCAGGGCGCGCTCCGGGTCGCCCAAGTTCAGATCTAAGGAGGGATGACAGTCATGGCAATGGTTCAGTTGGACGCGCGGGGATTGCAGTGCCCGATTCCAGCCTTGAAGATGACGGAGAAACTGGTCAAGAAAGAAGTAAAATCTGGCGACACCCTCGAAGTGACGGCCGACTGCCCCACGTTCGAGAATGACGTCCGGGCGTGGTGCAAGAACTTCAAGAAGGTGCTGGTGGTGTTCAAGACCCAGGGAACTGCGCAGGTAGCCCAGATCCAGATCTAATGAGTTTTCGTAACCGTTCAGTCTCCGAGCCGCGCGCGTAAGCAAGCGGCAGTGTCCGCTCCCTTACGTTCGCGGCTCGGACTGAACGGTTACGAATTTTCGATTTTAGCAAGTCCGGCGGCGCAATCGAAAATCAAAAAAAAGAATCCCCCTTCGCGGGCCAGACGCGCTTCAGCGCTCTCCGCCGAGCAACTCCAGCACGGCCGGGGCGATGTCGGGCAGCGGCACGAGTTGTTCCGCCGCCCCCAGGTCCCATGCGGCTTTGGGCATGCCGAAGACCACGCACGTGGCCTGGTCCTGGGCCAAGGTGCGCGCGCCGGCTTTGCGCATGGCCTGCATGCCCAAGGCGCCGTCGCGGCCCATGCCGGTCAGGAGCACGCCAATAGCCGCAGGGCATACTTGGTCGGCCACCGAATTCATCAAGACATCCACGGACGGGCAATGCCCGCTGACAGGTTCGCCCGGCTTGATCTCCACGCGATGCGAGAGGCCTGCGCGCACAATCCGCAACTGCTTGGCGCCGGGTGCGACCAGGACCTGGCCCCGCATGATCAGGTCCCCATCCTCCGCCTCCTTGACCTCCAGGGAGCACAGGCTGTTCAAGCGCGCGGCGAACTGGCGGGTGAAGGCGGCCGGCAGGTGCTGCACGATGACAATGCCCGGCATGGCGCTCGGGAACCCCGTCAGCACTTCGCGCAGGGCTTCCGTGCCACCGGTGGAAGCGCCGATGGCAATGACCTTGATGGGCAGCGGGCGCTTGCGCTTGCCGGCCAGGATCCGGGTCTGCGAGAGGCGCTTGGGGCGCTCGATCTTGTGCTTCCAATGCGACACGTCAATCGTGGCGGCGATCTTTATCTTGGTGCGCAGTTCCTGGAGCATTTCTTCCAGGTCATGGCCGGCGTCCACTTTAGGCTTGGCCACCACGTCAACTGCGCCGACGGCCAGCGCGTCGAGCGCCGTGTGGGTGCCCCGTTCCGTCAACG
>JBEKKG010000722.1:0-4304 GCA_050010835.1 Planctomycetota bacterium | reverse complement strand
TATGCCCCAAGGACCTTGTCATCTTCTCATTCATCGTCAACGTGCTCTGTAGGACAAGCTTCCCAGCTTGTCCGGGCAAGCTGGAGAGCTTGCCCTACAACCGCACAACCATTCGGTCCGAGCCGCGACCGTGAGGGAGCGGACATTGCCGCTTGCTTGCGCGCGCGGCCCGGAGACTGAACGGTTACGCACTTTACAAGGAGTCCGGGAGCAGGCAAAGTCAGGGCGGCAAAGATGAGCACTCTTTCGCACACCATGAGCAAGCGCACAGGCAAGCCGATCATTGCCGTCACGATGGGCGACGCGGCGGGCGTAGGGCCCGAACTGTGCCTGCGTCTGCTGGCCAAGCGCAAGCTGTCCGGCGGCGCCATTCCTTTGGTCATCGGCAACGCGGTGGTCCTGGAGCGCGTGGCGCAAGCGCTGGGCTGTCCTTTCACAGCGCCCCGCCTGGCCACGGCGCCGGGAAGTATTGATCGGCCCGCTCTGTACGATCCGCCGGGCGTGCTGGACGGGCACGCGGTTATGGCCGGAAGGAACCAGCCTTCTTGCGGCCTGGCCGCCGCGGTTTACATTGCCGCAGCCGTGCGCGGTTGTCTGGCCGGGCGCTTCGCCGCCCTGGTGACCGCGCCCGTCAGCAAGAAGGCGCTCCACATGGCCGGGGTGCATTTTCCCGGCCACACCGAGATGCTTGCGGCGCTCACCGGCGCCAAGAGTTACGCCATGCTCATGTACAGCCGCGAGATTGCCTGCGCCTTCGTCACCTCCCATTGCGGGTTGCGCAGCGTCCCCGCAAGTCTCACGGCCAAGCGTGTGATTGAGGTTGCGGCGCTGGCCTGGCAGAACGTCAAGACACTGCGCGGCAGCCCCCCGCGCCTCTGCTTGCTGGGACTGAATCCCCACGCGGGAGAGGAAGGGCTGTTCGGCAGTGAGGAGCGGCGCATTCTGCTGCCCGCAAAGAAGGCGCTGGCCAAGCGCGGTATCCTGCTGGAAGGCCCTCTGCCTCCCGACACCGCGTTCACGCCTCAGGCCCGGAAGCGGTTCGACTGTTACATCGCCATGTACCACGATCAAGGCTGCATTCCGTTCAAGATGCTGGCCTTTGACAGCGGCGTGAACATCACTCTGGGCCTGCCGCTCATCCGCACCTCGCCGGACCACGGCACTGCCTTCGATATCGCCTGGCAGGGCAAGGTCAGGCCGGAGAGCTTCTTTGCGGCCTACGAGATGGCGGTGCGGCTCTGTCACGCCTAACCAATACTTATGTAAGTGACATATAGCTATGATGTTATGAGATACGAACCAGTACGGAAGGCAGTCATTTTTTGAAACGTTTTGTCGCATGATTGATCCGTTTCTGCACAGAGTTTGCAAGCCCTTTGCGTAGGGTCCGAAGAGCTTTGCCAATGAAGTGGCGTCAACTGCCGCATCACTGGAACGCACGGCCTGAAGGGCTTCGGCGTGGGCCTTAGTACAGCGCCGCACAAATGATTGACCCACCGAGCCGCGCGCGTAAGCAAGCGGTCCGCTCCCTAACGGTCGCGGCTCGGATGGGTCAGAGACTTCTGCGGCGCTGTACTTAGCCAAGAGTTGCCTGACGATTTGAACACTGGACTTCATGCAACTCCTTAATTCTTGGGCAAAATGACGCGCGCATATCTCGTTTATAGCGCGCCATTTGTGCGTCATTTGCGCCTCATTCCTGCGCCATTTGCGCGCTGTACATGCGCCCTTGCCGCGCTGTGGGCGCGTTGATTTTGGAAGCTCGGGACAGGCCTTTTTAGCCACAAAGGACACAGCGCGCGCGATTTCGCGGACGATAATCCTGCCTTCCAGTTCCGTGCACATGTTATCTCCTTTACAGTTGTGCCGCGGCGGACAAGGCCGCCACAATGGTCTCCTATATCTACATACGTATTTCGCGTGCAAAGTATGGTTTGAGAGGCGAGAGGCCTTTTACCCTGCGGATTCAGAGGCTCAACGGCGGGGACGGAGCGAAGGGGGGGGTTAACCGACACAGGGACGGTTAACCCCCCTGGTTCGGGGTTCGGGGCAATCGGGGGAAGATGCGTCACGGCCCCTTGGGTTGGAGCGGCTTGCCGTCGGGGCCGAGTTCGCAGAGCCAGAGGTCCTTGAAGGCAATCTCGCCGCTGCCATTAAGGCCCAGATCGCCCTTCTCCAAGACGTCCACTTGCGCGGCAATCGTCTTGCCGCCCGCCGTGACCGCTATGTTCAGCCCGGCCACGCGCATGAGGAACGGCTGCCATGTCTGGGGGGTTAGTGTCTTGGCCCCCGCACGCGCCAGGGTCCCACCTTCACGAGACCGGATGTGAATATCTCCATCCGCGTACAGGTTGACGCGTAAATTCGCCGAGGGCCGATGCTGTATACGCAGATAGACCCCACCGCACAAGGGGCCAGGGCTTTCGCGGATAAGCTTCACCTCGCCGCGCAACTCGAAGTCCGCCGGCGCCTCGCGCCTAAGAAACGCGCTGTCCGCTATTATCAGAGAACCGCCTTCCACCCGCGCCGTGCCATTCTTGTCCCATCCCCACCCCGTCAGGTCCCGCCCGTTGAAGATGCAGGTCCAGCCGTCCTTGTCCTTCTGGCCGACTTCCAACTGCGCGGGCGCAAGCTCGCGGTACTCGATGGTCCGAACACGCAGAATGCCATTTACTACCAAGAGCCGGAGCTCGCCATGCCGCAGTGCCCCTCCCCCGCTGACTTTGCAGGGTTGGCCGTTCAGCAAGACAGTGACATCCGCGCCGCGGCAAACAGCGATCAACTCCTGGGGCTTGGCCTCCATCTCCTTCACCTGGTGTTGGACGAATGCGACTGCCCATCCGGCATCGGGTCCTCGCGGATGGAAGTCCATGTACATCACGCCCCGTACCTCAAACCGAACGCGGATTTCAGCGTCGCCAAACGCCATCTTCGTACGGAGAAAGCTTCCCTTGGCGTTCGGAGCGTTAACCAGCGCGCCATTCTCCACGCGCCACGCGCTCTTGTATTGACTGTTTGCAAGGCAGTCCGTGGTCTTCCCGTCGAAGACCGCCTTCCACGGGCGCTCAGCGCCGGCGTCCGGCGCGGCCTGCGGTTGTACCGCCGGCGAATCGCCGGCCTTCGGGGTTTCGGCTTTATTGGCCGGCGGGACGCCGGCGGGAGGCGCTGGTTCAGCGTTCAACTTCGCTGCGGCGTCGGGCGTGGACGGGATGGATGGCATGGACTGAGTGGATCCAGTGGAAACTGCCCGGTTGCCGGATTTTTTCCCGCCGCCACCCAGCAGCAGCGCCAGCACCAGGATCAACGCACCCAGACCCAGTGCGCCGATCACGATGTGCTGCATTTTGCCAGATTGCAGTTTCCGCGCTCGTTGCGCCCGTCTCGGCGCTCTTCCCCCAAGGGAGAGGGGCACGCGCCGCGGTACGCGCGCCACGGCCACGCTGGACTTGCCCATTTCAATCGCCTGGGATGACGGCATCTTGCCGTCAATCACCAGTTCCAGGTCGTCCAGGAGTTCCTTGCAGTCGCGATAGCGGTCCGCGGGCGCCTTGGCCATCATCTTCTGGATGACGTGCACCACGCCGTCTGGGATTTCATCGCGGATGTCCTGCGGGTTCGGCAACTGCTCGTTGACGTGCTTCATCATTATGACCATCGGAGTGGACGCATGGAATGGCGTTTCGCCAGTGACGAGATGATAGAACGTCGCGCCCAGCGAGTAGATGTCCGTGCGGCCGTCAACGTTCCTGTCCCCCTTGGCCTGCTCGGGGCTGATGTAGTGCGGCGTGCCCAAGGCCAAGCCTGTCTGCGTATAGAACGACGAGGCTGACCCCAGGGTCTTCGACAGGCCAAGATCGAGGATCTTGGCAACAAAGCCTTCGGCGAATGGGTCTTCCGAGCCGCGCGCGTCAGCAAGCGGTCCAACCGCTCCCTCACGGTCGCGGCTCGGACCCAGCGGTTTGCAAATGAAGATATTCGCCGGCTTGATATCGCGATGGATGATGCCGTGTTCGTGGGCGTGCTTGAGGCCCCGCGCGACCTGCAGCACCACGTTCGCCGCCAGGTCCCACTGGATGAAGTGCTCGCGCTTGAGGATGCTGTCCAGCGGCTCGCCTTCGCAATACTCCATCGCGTAGTAGTGCAGGCCGCGCTCCTCGTCCACCGTGTACGCGGCCACGATGTTGACGTGGTTCAGTTTGCCCGTGGCCTGCGCCTCGCGGCGGAAGCGCGTGAGGAACTCCTGGTTGTCGGAATGCCTCTTCGGCAGGACTTTAACCGCGACTTTGCGCCCGACGTTGAGGTCT
>JBEKKG010000721.1:0-5365 GCA_050010835.1 Planctomycetota bacterium | reverse complement strand
CCCACCGTCAGCACCAGCGTCAACTGCACGTCCCAGACCGAGGCGCGGATGGTCTCGGTGCGGTCCGCCAGGACCGTGAGCGCGATGCTGGCGGGGATCGAGCGTTGGATGCTGGGCAGGAGCCTCTTCACGCGGTCAACGGTTTGGATGATGTTCGCGCCCGGCTGGCGCTGGATGTCTACAATCACCGCCGGCTTGCCGTTGAACCACGCGGCCGTCTTGGTGTTCTCCACGCCGCTCAAGGCCACGCCCACGTCCGAGATGCGCACCGGCCTGCCATTGCGGTAGGCGATGATGACGGGCAGGTAGGCAGCCGCCGTAAGGAGCTGGTCGTTGGCGCTGATGGTGTAGGCTTGGGCCGGGCCGTCGAAACTGCCCTTGGGCTGGTTGACGTTCGTGCGCCCCAGCGCGGCGCGCACGTCTTCGAAGCTCAGGCTGTAACCGGCCAGGCGCGCCGGGTCTATCTGGATGCGCACCGCGGGTTTCTGTCCGCCTTCGATGGTCACCAGCCCTACACCCAGCACCTCCGCCAGGCGTTGCGCCAGGATCGTGTCCACGGCGTCATCCACGCGCGAAATGGGCAGGGTTTCCGAGGTCAGCGCCAGCGTGATGATGGGCTGGTCGGCCGGGTTCACCTTCGCATAATTCGGCGGATAGGGCAGGTCGGTGGGCAGCACCCCTCCCGCCGCGTTGATGGCCGCCTGCACGTCCTCGGCCGCCGCGTCAATGTCCCGCTGCAAGTCGAACTGCAAAGTGATCTGGCTGATGCCGAAGGAACTGGTCGAAGTCATGGTGGTCAGCCCGGAGATCTGGCCGAACTGCTGTTCCAGCGGCGTGGTAATGAGCGAAGCCGTCGTGTCAGGCGAGGCGCCGGGAAGCTGCGTGGTGATGCGCAGCGTCGGGAAATCCACTTCGGGCAGCGCCGAGACGGGCAACGCCTTGTAGCCCAGCAGCCCGGTGAGCAGCAGCGCGACGGCCAGGAGCGACGTGCCGATAGGCCGCGAGATAAACGGGGCGGAAACGCTCATTTCGCTCATTAAATTACAAACTCCAAGCTCCCGGGGACATGACCCGATTTCCGGCTGTTTGGAAATCGGGTCATGTCCCCGGAATCCCCCTGCACTACTCCTTCTTGTCTCCTGCTTTGGCCTCGGCCTTGGGCTGGCCTTCTGCCTCAGCCTTCGGCGCGCCTTCCGGCTTGGCTCCCGGCTTGCTTTCGGCATCGCCCTTCGCCTTGACCAGGGCCACGTGTGTGCCGGCCTTCAGCCGGTCGTGGCCCGAGAACACAACCTGTTCGCCGGTGCTGACGCCGCTCTTGATGACGGCCTCGCCGTCCTGAACGAGCGTCACCTCGACGGGCCGGATTTCCACCGTTTGGTCGGGCTTGATCACATACAGCAGGGGGCCCTCCGGCCCTTGCTGTACCGCGGGCGCCGCCACGCACGTCGCGCCGCGCCGGGTTTCGAGGAGCAAACGCATGTTGACGAAGCCGCCGGGCCACAGCGCGCGCCGCGCGTTGGGGAAGGTCGCCTTCAGCCGCATCGTGCCGGTCGCCGGGTCAATCTGGTTGTCCACCAGCAGCAGCGTGCCGCGGTCCAGCACCGTCTTGCCCTCGGGATCCACGGCCAGCACCGGGAGCGGCTCCTGAGCCTGCCGCGCGTTGACCGCTTGGAGGTTCTGCTGCGGCAAAGTGAAGATTACCGAGATCGGCTCGAGTTGCGTCACGACCACGAGCGCACCGGAAGGTCCGAGGGTCAGGGCGCCCGTAGTCGAGCCGGTACTGCTCACGCTGAGATCGTTCGCGTGGACGATATTGCCCTCATCAATCAGGCGCACGCCAGTCCTGCCGTCCAAGGGCGAGGTGATCCGGCAATAGGACAGGAAGACTTCCGCATACTTGACGGCCGCCTCGTCCGCTTGCACCGTGGCCTCGTCCGCCTGGATCGCGGACTGGTCCGCCTTGATTCCGGCATCGTCCACCTCGATGGCTGCCTGGGCCGCCTGAATCGCGGCCCCATCCGCCTGGATCGTGGCGTCGGTCTGGGCGATCAAGGTTTGGGTGTCGGTAATGTTCTGCTCGCTGGAGCCGCCGGTGGCCAAAGTGTCCTGGTAGCGCTTGAGGTTCAAGCGCGCATTGGTCAGCGTGGCCTTGTCCAAAACTGCTTTTGCTTCGGCCTGCTTTACCAAGGCCTGGTCTTGCGTTTTCTTCGCCCGGTCCTGAGTCTCCTTGGCCTGGTCCTGCTGCTGCTTGGCCTGGTCCTGTTTCTTCCTGGCCACGGCCTGATCCAGTTGAGCCTGGTAGGGGCGCGGGTCAATCTCGGCGAGGAGGTCGCCCTTGTGGACGTCTTGTCCTTCCTTGAAGGCGACGCGGCTGAGTTGGCCGTCAATCTGCGGACGGACGGTGACGGTGAAGTAGGCCTGGACTGTCCCCAGGCCGTCAAGGTAGATGGGCACGTCCCGCTGCATGACAGTGACGTACGCTACAGTCACTGCCGAGGCCTGCTTCTTGGCGGGCGGGCCGGGCGCATCGCTGGCCACGCCCGCCGCGCCGGCGAGCAGAGCCAGAATGATACCCATGCTGCGCCCCACGCTGTTCCCCATTGCTTTGCCACCTCCTGTACTGCCAACCTGCCCCACCCTGCGCCGCGGCGAAAATTCTCCTGCCCGCTTGCCACCTGTCACTCGTCACCCGTCACTTGTCGCCGCCGGCGCCCGCCGCAAAGGCCCGCTGCAAAAACCGCATCGCTTCGGCCACTCTGGTCCGCTCCCCGTCGGGAAGCGGATCCAACAGCTCGGCCAAGCGCGCTTGTGTCGCTTTGCGCGCCACCTCCAGGACTGAGGCGCCGTCCCCGGTAAGAGACAGGCTGGCGCGGCGCTGGTCCGCCCGGCAGATTCCGTGCGCCACCAGACCGCGCTCCACAAGCCCGTCAACGGTCTTGGACATTGAGGACAGCGGCAAACCGACGTGCTCCGCGACCTGGGAAAGCGAGGCGCCCGGGTTGTGCCCCACGAACCCCAGCGTCCGGAACTGCGGAACGGAGAGATCCTGCTGGCGCTGCCGCCGCATTTCACTGCGAATCGTGCGCATGACCAGCGGGATGGTGTCCAGTACTTCTTTCGAGCACGCTGCGGTAGAAACCATTTACTTACCTCTTGCAACCGTTTCAGTATTCAACTAATACCGCGAGGTGCCAGGGAAGTCAAATCATTCTTGAGGCCTGTCACCGCTCCGTGCGCGTAGGCAAGCGGTCACGGGGAGCGCAGCATTACGTGCTATGGGAGGAATGGGAAGAATGGGACTTATGGTACCGCTCCCTTACGGTCGCGGCTCGGACCGAACGGTTACGCAAAATCCGCAATCTAAAATCCGCAATGTCCGTTATCCCTACCTCCTCCGCTTCCCTCTTCCCGGTATTGCTCCCTCGTCGCGCAGGCGCCCCTTCCAGGCTTCGACCTCCTGGCGCACAAACTTGGGGTTGGCGGAACCCGCCGAAACATAGCACGCCGCCACATTCCCCGCCCCAAGGGAAGTCAGGGCGTCTGCGGTGAGCAACGCGTGCACCGCCTGGCGCTCGCTCGCCCGCAACTGCTTCAGCGTGCAGCCGCGCTTCTCAGCCAGCCCCACCAATTGGCCCACGACGTGGTGTGCCTGCCGAAAGGGGATGCCTTTGCGCACCAGGTACTCCGCCAGCGCTGTCGCGTCCATAAAGCCTTGCTCGCAGGCCGCCAGCAGCCGCTCGCGGCGGAAGGTCACGTTGCGCAGCAGCGGGGGCAGGATGCGGAGGCAGCGCCGGAAGTGCGCCGTGGCGTTGAAGAGCGGCTCCTTGTCTTCCTGAAGGTCGCGGTTGTAAGTGAGCGGCAGGCCCTTGGTCAGCGTCAGCAGGTGCATCAGCAGCCCCACCGCGTGGCCCGTCTTGCCGCGAATCAGCTCGAAGACATCCGGGTTCTTCTTCTGCGGCATGATCGAACTGCCTGTGCAGAAGGCGTCGTCAATGCTGATGAACCCGAACTCGCTGGTGGCCATCAGCACGAAATCCTCGGCCAGGCGCGAGAGGTGCAGCGCGCACGCCGCCATGCAGAACGCGAACTCCAGCAGGTAGTCGCGGTCGGCGGCGCTGTCCATGGAGTTGCGCGTGATGCCGTCGAACTTCAGCAGCCGCGCCACCATGCGCCGGTCTATGGGCAGCGAGGAACCTGCCAGGGCACAGGCGCCGAGCGGCAAAATGTTGGCCCGTTTGCGGCAGTCCGCAAACCGCTCCTGGTCGCGTTGCAGCATCTCGACGAAGGCCAGCAGGTAATGGCCCGCCGTCACCGGCTGGGCGCGCTGCATGTGCGTGTAGCCCGGCATTACGTCGCCGGCGTACTGGTCCGCCAATTCCACCAGCGCAGCCTGGACCAGGGCGGTTTCGCGCCGGATGGCATCAATCTCGTCACGCAGCCAGAGGCGTTCGTCCAGCGCCACCTGGTCGTTGCGCGAGCGCGCCGTGTGCAGCTTGCCGGCCACTGCGCCGATCTTCTCTTCCAGCGCTTTTTCCACGTTCATGTGGATGTCTTCGTAGGCGCTGCGGAAGACAAAACGCCCCGACTTGATTTCTTCGAGGATCTCGCTCAAGCCCTTGATGATGGCGTCGCGCTCGCTGGCCGAGATCAGCCCCACCTGAGCCAGCATGGCCGCGTGGGCCATGGACCCGGCGATATCGTGCGCGTACAGCGCGCGGTCGTAGGACGCGGACTCCGTGAACGCTTCCGCTTGCGCGTCCGTTTCCTTGTTGAAGCGCCCACCCCAGGGCTTCTTAGCGGCACCGCCAGGCATGAGACCCCCCCTCCGATTTTAGATTTTGGATTTTCGATTGGGGATTCCGGGGACATCACCAGATTTCCGTCTGTTTGGAAATCGGGATCGTGTCCCAGGAATCCGAACGGCACAAACGAAGAGTCGCGCGGCTTGCCCCAGCCGTTCAATCGCAAATCGAAAATGGCAGGGCGCCTATTTCTTCTTGTGCATGAGTTTGCGCATGCGGCGTTTCTTGCTGCCGACCTTGCGGCGCCGGCGCGGTTTGAATGCCATGCTCATCTCCTTTTCTGGATTCCGGGGACATGACCCGATTTCCGGCTGTTTGGAAATCGGGATCGTGTCCCCGGAATCCGTGGAAATCGGGATCGTATCCCCGGAATCCCTGCGAATCGCCCCCGATTATGCCGCAGCCCGCCACGGAAGCAAGAGCACAAGTCCCGTGACGCCCCCACGCGGGTGCATGTCAGCAAATGTACCGCGGGCGTCCCGCCCGCCCGTGGCAGGCCGGCAGGGCGCGAGGACGAAGGCGGGCGGGACGCCCGCGGTACGCTCTGGGCCACGCATTTACTG
>JBEKKG010000720.1:0-4309 GCA_050010835.1 Planctomycetota bacterium | reverse complement strand
CTCGACGTACACGTCCTTGCCGGCCTGGCAGCCCCAGACCGTGCCCAGCGCGTGCCAGTGGTTGGGCGTGGCGAGCACCACGGCATCAATGTCCTTGTTCTCCAGGAGCTTCTGATACTGCTGGTAGACTTCGACCTTTACGTGGAAGTCTTTATCGAGAATCTTGACGAAGTTGCCCGTGTGGCCCTGGTCGGGGTCGCAAACCGCCACGACGCGCATGCCTTTCATACCGGCGCAGCCCTTGAGGTGGCTTCCGCCCCTGCCTCCGCAACCCACAATGGCGACTCTGACGTCGTCGTTCGCGCCCAGCACGCGGCTGCGCGGGGTCAGGAAAGCGGCCGCGCCAGTGGCGGCCACACCGGCCAGGAAACCTCTACGGGACAATTTGGGCATGACAAGCTCCTCTGTGCGACACGGCTGGACAACCCAGCATTCTCACAGAGTATACCCCGGACCAGCCGCGCCCGAAACAACGAAATTGGAACCGCGCCGTTAGGCTATAGGACGAATAAGACGAATAGGACGAATAGGAGGACTACTTCGCCGCCGCGGCGCGCTGGCGGAGCATCTCGCGCTGGCGCTTGAGTTCCTCGTCTTTACGGGCCTTGCGCGTGGCGAGCATGTCGTCCTCAGTCACGAACTTCGTCAATTCTTCGATGGTGCCGCCGAGGTCCTGGCGGGCCTTCAGGAGCACCGCGGGGTCCCACGTCCAACTGATGAAGTCCTTCTTGGTGACCTCGTCCGGCACCTGCAGGACGGCCTGGGCGCGTGCGCGGAGTTCGCGCGTCTTGCCGCCGAGCGCGGCGTCGTTCTGGACCTTCGCTTCGAGCGTCTCGAGATAGTCGCGCAGCACGTAATGGCTTTCCCAGTCCTCGATGCCGTCGCGAATGTTCTCGAAGCGCACGGAGCTGAATGGGCCGTCGGGCCCGGGGTAGAAGAGGTTCCCGTCGCCGTTGTAGACCATGCTGCTGCCGAAGGCGCCGGGCGAGTGCGGCGTCTCCGGCCACTTCTTGCCGTTCTTCGGCTGGTTGAACTTCCAGATGTTGTAGCAGTAGTACTCGAAGCCGGTGACGCCGAACTTCCAGGTGAGCCAGAAAAGCGCGCGCGAGGCAATCAGCGGGTCCTCCATCTGGACGTTGGGGCAGGGCAGCATCGGCCCCGCCGCCACGTACCAGAAGAACTTTTCGCCCTTCTCACGGCAGCGCTGGGTCATGGCCGGCGTCTCCGCGGCGGAGATGGCGAAGGTGTGGCCCTTCCCGGCCTGGTGCTCGATCTGCGGGTCGAAGATGTCTATGACGCCGTCGAGTTCGGGACGCGGGTAACTCCCGCCGATCATGATCATGAGTTCCGGGCAGGTCTTGCGGATGCTGTCGGAGCGCCGCCGCATCTCGTCCCATTTGTTGGTCTCATCGCCGATGTAGACCAGCGCCTTGTCAATCAGCCCCAACTCCTTGATCTTGTCGTAGCGCTCCTTGAGCTTGTCCGGCTTGCCGGTGTAGTTGCCGGAAAGATAGATGGTCTGCGCGCCGCGCTTGAGGCAGTACGGAATGTCTTCCAACGCGGGCGAGAGCGTGTCAATGTACTGCTCGGTCGGCGTAAAGCGGTGGTCCAGAAGAAAATCCACGTACTTGCGCCGCAGTTCGGGCGTGAGCTGGCCGTAGTACTTCCGAATCTCATCCCAGCAGGTCTGTCCCATCGTCTCGAAATCCCACTGCTCGGGAATCTTGTAGTTCCAGACGCGAACGGTGAGCCGCAGCTCGCGCGGCGGCGCATTCTTGGCTTTGACTGTGATCGTCCCCGCGTACGTGCCGGCGGGCGTCTCCGGTTTCGTGTGGACGACGAACCAGAACGGCGTGGACATCTGCAGCGGACAATCCAGCGGCTTGTCCCAGACCAGCGGATCGGGCAGGACGAAATTCTTCCCGTGGAAGTACCAGTCCTTGACCTTCGGGTTCGCCGCGAGCTGGAACATTTCCTCGCAGTGGTACGTGATGTCCTCTTTCGGGATCTTCGCGCCTGACTTTGCATCCACGAGGTCGGAGACTTCAAAGCACACTTCCTGCAACGGTTCGAGCAGGGGATAGATAACGGCTTGAAATCCCTCGAATTCATTGCGCGCCAGGCACAGCTTGTAGCTCTCCTCGAACGGGCCGCTGAAGCTGAAGCGGGTACTCTGGTCGCAGATGCGCTCCAGCGTGTGCGTCATGCCCACGAGGTAGGGCTTGTCGAGCGGCGCGAGATCGAGCACCAGCCGCGGCCGTTTGTCCTTGTCCGCGTGCTGCGCCGACGGAATGTCAATCTCGACCGTGTTGGGAAAGCGCGTGTCGGCTTGGCCGATGGCCAGCAGCGCGACGCCGTTATTCGCGGCCGGGCCGGCGAACCACTTCTTCGCGGCCGGCGTGACGTTGAAGACCATCCATTTCCCGCCTTCGGGCACGCCGAGGAACTTGTACTTGTGGGGGAAGTATTGGCCGTTGAACTCCCAGAGTTCGTAAGAGTCGAGGACGCCTGGGCCGCGGCCCCGCCCGCAATCGCTGGTCCGGTCGCACGTGCCGCCGGGTTCCTTCCAGGGTTGTCCCGCCGAGGCGTTGGCCCAGTCGGCCTCCGGCCCCCAAGGCTCCAGAACTTCGCGGCATGTGGTCTCGGCGACCATCCGCAGCTTGTTGGCGGCCGGCACAAAGACCTCCAGCCGCGCCTGCGCGAGCTTCTTCTGCCGCAGCGCTTCTGGAATCTCGAACCGGATAAGCAGGTTGTTGTTCGTGCCGCGCAAGTTCAGCGTGGCGGTGTCAGGCTGTGCAGGCTTCTGCGCCTTGCCGCCCCACAGAGTTGCCGCGCGGCAACCGCTGTAGCCCTGGTTGCCCTCCTGGAGAACGACCGTTTCGCCAAAGGCGGAGCAGCAGGCCAATAGCAGAATGCCGAACAGAAAATGCACTGAACTGCACGCAAACCTGGCAGCACGGCTGTTCATGAGGCCTCCTGTAAACCGTACCGCACTCCAAAACAATCAATTCCTCAGCAGAAACTTCTGTGCGCGGTGGCCGTGGATGTCGGTCAGGTAAAGGTTGCCCTTGGAGTCCACGCTGACGCCGTGCAGCCAGTTCAGTTGTCCGGGCTGCTCTTTCCCGTCCAGCCCGCACGGGAAGGTCCACAGTGCCAATACCTTCCCCGCAGTGTCGAAACGCATCAGCACCTGGTCCTTGGGCGGCAGGTAGGGCATCCTGTCGTCAGCCGGCCGCGGCATGGGCGAGGAGCCGCAGGCCCAGATTTCATCTTTGCCGGTGATCCACAGTCCCCACGGCACCAGCAGGCCTTCCCACTTGGCCAGGAATTTGCCGCTCTGATCGAAGACCTGCACACGGGAATTGCTGCGGTCGGCCACGTACAGCGTGCCTTTGGAATCAACCACGATGGAGTGCGGCAGATCGAACTCACCCGGACCCCGGCCGTTCTTGCCCCAGGCCTTGACGAAGTTCCCATCCTTGTCGAAATGCGCGACGCGGCTGTTGCCGTAGCCGTCCGAGACGAACACGTCGCCCGCGGGCGTGACGACCATGTCCGTGGGCTTGTTCAGATGCTTCCCGTCGCAGCCGGGCTGGCCGGGCGTCCCCAGCGTCTTGAGCAGCTTGCCCTCCGGCGTGAACTGCATCACGACGTGCTGGCCCACGTCGGCGACCCAGACGTTGCCCGCGCGATCGAAGCGAATGTAATGCGCCGTTTGAATGGCGTCGCCGCCCCAGGCACGGACGAACTTCCCTTGGGCGTCATAGACCTGGACCGGAGGCTTTTCCCGGGTGAAGAGCCAGACCTGGTCCTTGCTGTCCACTGCCACGCCCGGCATCTCCCCCCATTTCGCCTCCGGCGGACGCTGCGGCCATTGCGGATCAACTTCATAAATCGGCGCCACTTTGGCCGCGCGCCCTGAAGAAACAGCTTGATCCCCGGAGTCTGTGTATTGATCACAGCCGCTCCACCCCAGCGCCGCCGCCAGGAAAAGGATCGGCAGGGCATCCAGTGTCTTAGTACCAGCGCGCATGATTCGGTCTCCCCTCTTCGGCAATGAGCTGACCCAGATTCATATACACCGGGGGGTGCATCAGTGTACTTGTGCCACGGATATGCCGCCGCAACGCGGCGGCTTATCCGTGCTATCCGCGGCTGGCACGGATGAGGCCGCGCCAAACAGCCGGCGCGGCCACATCCAGGGCACAAGTCCGGTTATGCACCACCGGCGTTTATCCGCGGTTTCATTTGGCGGGCCTGGCATCTTGCGATATTATCACCGTAGCTCGCGGGCGGGCGCGATGCCAGT
>JBEKKG010000719.1:0-4313 GCA_050010835.1 Planctomycetota bacterium | reverse complement strand
TTACTTCCCCTTCTTCTTCTTGGGCGGCGCGCCGGACGGTTCCTCGGGCGCTTCCCGGGGCCGCTCCGGCTCGGACCCCAGTTCCGCATCCAGCTCGCGGAGGATGTCTGCGACGCGCGTCAGATGCGTTTGTTCCGGGGCCTTGCCGGCGGCCAGGCCCTCCCGCAGGCGCTCCAATTCCGCGCGCAACTCCAGGTATTGGCGGCGGGCCAGGTCGCGCCGCCACACGAGGTCATGGAGCTTGGCGCTTTCCTCCTCGGGGGTGTTGGCGAAGCTGGCGGGCCAGCGCTTCAGCCGGTAGGTCGTTTCCTCAAGGCCGCTGCCAGTTTCCACGTAGCCGGCCAGCGCCGTCCGGGTGCTGGCGATGCCCTTGTCGAGCTGGTCGTCCGCGCGGGTGAGGAAATGGTCAATCTTGCCCACCGTGGGCTCGAACCGCTCCGACCATTCGCGCGCATTGTGGATCTTGGACGGCAGCGACTCACGATACTCGGCCGCCTGGGTGCGCCATTCTTCCAGCGTTGCGGAGGCTTCCTTGTGCGTGTTCCAGACTTTTTGGGAGGCGGAGTCCGCAGCCTTGGCGAAGTTGCCGCGGGCCTCGACTATGGACTTGCCGGCGCTCTCCAGGGCGGCATCCAGTTTGGGCCGCAGGTCTTTCAGTTTCGTCTCGACGTCGGCCAGGGTCTTGACTCCGTCACCCAGCCGGGTGTCGGCATCGTCCCAGGCCTGTTCCAGCTTGCTGTGGATGGAACCTGCGGCGGATTCGATGCGGCCGGTGTAGTCATCGAACATCTGCAACTGGTTGCGGATGGCGCGCCGTTCCTCACCGCTGTTCACCAGCTCGGCCATGGAGCCGAGGATGTCCTTGACCTGGGCGAGGCTCTTGCCCAAGTCGGTGTACATATCCCCGCCGACCCCGAGGAAAACGCGGTCCCGCGCCGGCAGGCTGGGGTGGCCGCAACCGGTGCGAATCTCGACGGCGTTGTCGCTCATGAGGCTGCCCACGATATGGTACTCATCGTCCTCGTGGAAGCGGCGGGTATCGTTGTCCCTGAGGACGTCGAGCGTCAAGAGCACCATGGTGCGGTCCTTGACGAGCGCGCCGACTCTTTCCCCGAAGGCCCCCCCAGGGCCGTCGTCCGCAAGCTGCTTCAATTGCTCGCGCTCCTCTTCCGTAAGGGGCAGGTTGGGCAGATCGCGCTTGGCGAGCGGCGGGAGGCGGGCCAGCAGCCCCGGACTGGCGCGGACGATTTTAAGGTTCTGCACCCGCCCCAGGTCCATGCCGTTGTAGCGCACGGGCGCCTCGCGGCGCAAGGCGCTGACATCCGTGAACAGGACGTGGATGGCCTCATGGCCCCGCCAACTGCGGCCGAACTTGCCCAGCACGAAGAGCATGGCGATGAAGAGCGCCAGGCAGAACGTCAGGAACACCCCGGCCTTGATCTCGGCACGGGAGATGCTGGTGGTGCCGCCGCGTTCAACCACTGGCGCGCTCCCCTGAAACGGCCGGCTGGAGTTGTTCGGCGTCCGGCACGCCGGCGTGTGTTTCCGCTTCCACGGCCGGCGGCTTCTCCATGGCGCTCTTGGGAAAAACCGCCGTCTTGGCCTCGATAGGCCCCAGGATGAAGCGGCGCACGAAGGGGTCGGGGCAACTGCGGATCTCGTGCGGCTTGCCGGCGGCGACGATGCGGCCGTTGTTGAGCACCACCATGCGGTCGGCCACGCGGAAGGCGCTCTTCAGGTCGTGCGTCACGACCACGGAACTGACGTTCATGGTGCGCGACAAGTCCATGATCAGGCCGTCAATGATGCCGGTCATGATGGGGTCCAGGCCGGAAGTCGGTTCGTCGTAGAAGAGCAGTTCGGGGTCCAGGGCGATGGCGCGCGCCAGCGCAGCACGCTTGGTCATGCCGCCGGAAATCTGCGCGGGCAGCAAGTGCTCCGCCTCGCGCAGGCCCACCAGCTCCAGCTTGACCTTGACCATCAGGTCAATCATCTCCGGCGACAGGTCGGTGTGCTCTTTCAGCGGCAGGGCCACGTTTTCGCCCACGGTCATGGAGCTGAACAGCGCCCCGGACTGGAACAGGACCCCGAAGCGGCGGCGCACCCCATCCAGTTCCTTGGGCGCCAGCGACGAGAGTTCCTTGCCAAAGACCTTGATGGTGCCGGCATCCGGCGTGTGGACCCCGATGATGCAGCGCAGCAGGGTGCTCTTGCCACAGCCGGATTCGCCCATGATGGCCAGGGTCTCCCCGCGGTGGACCGTGAGGTTGACGCCGTCCAGGACGTTGCGGCCGCTGAAAGCCTTGACCAGGCCGGAAATCTCGATCACCGGCGGGTCCGGGGCCGCCATCTTGGCGGATTGTCTGGCCGTGTTGCTCTTGCTTTCCACACTACCCCACAGTTCTCACAACTCACTAAACACATGAGGACACAGAGGAACGCAGAGGAAAAAACATTGGAAACGAAAGCAAATCCGTTCCTACGAACCCCTCTGCGTTCCTCTGTGTCCTCTGTGTTGAGCAATCCACGCTACGGCCCCGTCATGGTCCAGTTGAACAGGATCGCGAAGCACAGGTTCGCGAAGATGATGATGAAAATCGAGAGCACCACGGCCCGCGTGGTCGCGATGCCCACGCCCAGCGCCCCGCCGTTGGCTTTGAGCCCCTGCCGGCAGGCCACCACGGTGATGATCAGCCCGAAGCTCGCCGCCTTGATCAGGCCCTTCGGGATGTCGGGCCACTTCACCGCCTCGTTGTTGATGCGGATGTAGTTGAGCGGGGAAATGTCGAGCATGTGCACGCCCACGACGTAGCCGCCCGCCATGCCGGTGATGTCGGCGATCAGGGTCAGGCACATCATCACCGCGATGACCCCCAACATGCGCGGCTGCACCAGGAAGCGGATGGGGGAGAGCGCCCCCGCTTCCAGCGCCAGGATTTCTTCGTTGACCGTCATCGTCGCGATTTCGGCGGCGATGGCCGCGCCGGCGAAGCCGGTCATGACCAGCCCGGTCATGAGCGGCGCCAGCTCGCGGGTCACGGCCACGGCCACGATCTGCGCCGTGCGCGGGACCGCATTGAGAGAAATGAGCATTTCGGACATGGAGACCGCGACGATCATCCCCACGAAGAGGTTCACAATCGCGACCATCGGAATGGCGCGGATGCCGAAGCGGATCATCTGCAGCGCCACGGGCTCGGCGCGCAGCCGCCCCAGGGACTTGGCGGTCTTCTGGACCAGCAAGCCCATTTGGCCCAATTCCTCGGCTTTCTCGGCCCCGACACGCCCGATCACCCCGAGGAACTTGAGAACAAAATCCATTACTTATTCCCCACTGCGGCCCCAGGCACAGGCCTGGCACGCACACGAACACCCCAAGTTCTTAGTTCAAACCGCGCCGGATGCAAGCCAAAGCGTAGTTTGTCTGTTGCTCCAACACGCAGCCGCTTGTAATGTCACGCCAGTCAGCCAGGGTTCAGGGTGCGGATTCCGGGGACATGACCCGATTTTCGGCTGTTTGGAAATCGGGATCGTGTCCCCGGAATCCCCTGGGGTGAGGATAGCCTATGGACAGTAATGTCTCTGACGAAGTTTTCGCCCGCTACCTGAACCAGATCGGCAACGCCACGCTGGACCAGATCGAGGCGGCCAAAGCTGCCCAAGCGGAAAGCGCCCAGAAGGGCGTGCTGCTGTCATTGGGCGAGGTGCTCGTGCAGCAAGGCGTGCTTACCGCCGCCATACGGGAGAACGTCGAGAAGAAACTTCAGGCCCAGCAGACCGGCGGCATCAAGCAGCTTGGCCACTACAAGCTGATCAAGAAGCTGGGCGAAGGCGGCATGGGCGTTGTGTACCTGGCCGAGGACCTTAACGTGGGCCGCAAGGTCGCGGTCAAGGTTCTGCCCAAGAAGAGCGACCCTGAATTCCTCACCCGCTTCCGCCGCGAAGCGAAGGCCGCCGGTGCGCTGAACCATGTGAACATCGTCGGCGCCTACACCATCGGCGAAGACCAGGGCTTCCATTTCATCGCCATGGAGTATTGCGAAGGCGAGACGCTGGACAGCATCCTCAAGCGCGACAAGCTCATCCCCTGGGAAGCTGCGGCCGGCATCCTGGTTCAGGTCGCCCGTGGCCTCAAGCACGCGCACGATCACGGTTTTATCCACCGCGACATCAAGCCCGCGAATATAATCGTCTGCAACCCGCCTGGGAGCGCCGCGCCTGGGAGCGCCGGCGTCCCGCCGGCCGGTGATGCCGGCAAGATGCCGGCGCTCCCAGAAGGCTTCGTCGCCAAGATTCTCGATCTTGGCCTGTCG
>JBEKKG010000718.1:0-4318 GCA_050010835.1 Planctomycetota bacterium | reverse complement strand
CCTAAGTTCAAGATCACGCCACTTGCCAGTGCCTCCATCACGCGCGCTATGCGACGTCGCGCACCGGGGTCGCAGATTGGATTGGGGGGCAACAATGCGCGGAGGAAACCGCTTTGTCGCACGGCGGCATGAGGGCCCTGAAATTCCGCAATGCTCGCCTCGATCTCCGCAGCGCGGCTCGGCGGCCATAGCCTGGGGACGCCATTGACAAGGGGAAACTCAGCTTTGCACACCTCGCAGCGCAACGGCTCGCCCCCTACGGTGGGGGGGCGGCTTGCCAAGCCGCCGCGCAAGGGCTGCCTGCAATCAGGACAGACGAGGATATTTTCGATTTTTGATTTTAGATTTTAGATTTCATTCGCCACGTGCCACCTGCCACTTGTCACCTGACGCCATCCAAAGGCCGCAGTTGGCGCTCAGGTGGTTTGCCCTTGGTGATCTGCAAGGTGGTCTCGCGGCTCACCGTCGGCACGATCGGCGGTTGTGGATACAGTGCTGCCGGCACATTCTGTTCGAGCAACTTGAACGTGCCCGTTGTGCCATCCGGCTTCCAGGCGCCGGTGAAGCGCACCTTCCACTTGTCCGGCACGGCTGCCTGGACGCCGATGTCGGAGACCTCCGCCTCCCGCGTGTGCGTCGCCTCCAGCACGGGGCCGACAGCGGCCAGGTCCGTTATGCGGTCCTGATACACGAGTGAGCCTGAAATGAGCACAAAATCGCTCAGGTCCGTGCTTTGCCAGCGCAGGTCGGGGCTGAACTCCACTTTCGCCCGGCCACGCAGCGCCAGGTTCTGCACTTCCCACGGCTTGGCCAGACAGAAGAACTCCTGCAGCGCCTCCCAGAGCGGGCCGAAATCCGGAGCGGCATTGGCGTTCTTTCCCTCCGCCACCGCGCCGCCGTAAACCAGCCTGGCCCCATCGTCCAGACTCACGCCGTCCACACACAGGCGTTGCTGGTCCGTGAAACGCCCCTGGGCCGAAAGATGCCCTGAGACATCGCGCAGGCCTGGCGGCAGCCAGTCGGGCCTTGGGAAATGCCGGGCCTCGCCCTCCAACGCGAACGACACCAGAGTGCGTTCCCCAGCCACGTCGGGACGTTGCTCTTTTTTCACTTCAAAGTAGTCCGCCAGGCGGGAGGCAAAGCGCCACAGCGGCCTGACGGGCTTGTCCGCATTCGCCGCGCCGGCTTGAGGCAAGGTCCCGCGCGGTTCCAGCAGCATTTCGGAAGTGCGCGAGCGGTCGGGGTGGTTCTCAACGTGGGTCTCGAAGGCGAGTTCCTCGCCCAGGAAACCGCGCAGCACAATGCGCTTCGTCCGGTTGTCTTCATACGTCTCGACGGCGCCCTTCAGCGCTTCAAGAGGCGGGAAACTCTGCCCCTCCCGGATGCCCATGAGAGCGCTGCCAAGGCCTTCGTCACAGGCAAAATTCAACCGCCCGTTGGCCATGTGGAAGGCCACGCGGCCGTCGGCGCCGGTGCGGATCGTATCAACCTGCATCCAGCGTGGCCAGAAACCTTCGCCTGCGCCAAACAACACGCTTATCAACCAAGGCAAGACGACCCCGGCATCGGCGGCGGGTTTGGGCAATTGGAACTTCAGGTTCTGATACCCCACCTCGCCATCGCACACGAACTGGCGCGCGCCTGTCGCCGGTTGCACTGTCAGGCGCAGCGAGGAAATCATGCCCTCCGCGCCCAAGTCCCCCGTGAACAGCGCACTCACCAGGAAGCTCACCGGATCCATTTGTCCGGCGAACGGATTGTGCGTGCGCTTGATCGCACGCGTGTCAATCTGGATGCCGTCGCCCGTAAAAACCCAGCGTCCGTCTTCCAGTGTCTCCAGCCTGATGTTGAACGGCCGGCCATCCAGCTCGCGCAGGCTGAAGGAACCGCGCGGCGGCTCCTTGGCGCTGCCAGGCCGCAGTTCGCCGCTGCAACCACTCAGCTTCAGCGGCCCCACCGGACCAATGGTCAGTTTAAGGTCGCAGTCCACAAAGCGCACCGGAGGCACGTTCTTCAGGTGCAGTTCCTGCAGCTTGCCCCCCTGCAAGAATCCTTCGCTGACCCAGATGTCCGTCTGGCGCATGCCCCGCACCGTGATGCTTGTAATGCTTTCCTTGGAAGGGGGAAAGGGGAACAGGTCGAATTTGACGGTCACCTCTTCTACCAGCAGTCCGTCAAAGCTGGCAATGGGATTCTTCTCGGGCCAGGCGAACTTTTCGTGCTTGAGGTTGGTGACGACCATCTCCCCGGTTTTCCATTTGAAGGCCAGCGCATCGAACCGGGCGCTATGTTTGGTGAAGCCCGCCAGCACGCGGCGCAGCAATTCCTCCCCGCCGCCGGATTGCACATATCCCGCGAAAGCCGCCAGAACGCTGACCAAACCGGCCAGGAACATCAGCAGGCCTTGCCAGGCATGGACGTAGAAGCCGATCCTCATACATGGCATTGTGCAGTTTCAGCCGCCAGTATGCAAGGGCAACGAGAACTCTTTAACCGCCAAGGGTGCATAACCGGACTTGTGCCACGGATGTGGCCGCGCCGGCTGTTTGGCGCGGCCTCATCCGTGCCAGCGGGATACACGGATAAGCCGCCGCGTTGCGGCGGCATATCCGTGGCACAAGTCCGGTGATGCACCCAACCGCCAATACGCCAAGAAAAGCAGAATTGCAACCATTCAGTCCGAGCCGCGACCGCAAGGGAGCGCTTCCATCGTTTCTACTCTTCCCATTCTTCCCATAGCAGGCAACGGAGCGCTCCCTATGGCCGCTTGCTTACGCGCGCGGCTCGGAGACTGATCGGTTGCCGGATTTCAAGTTTCGGATTTGGGTGTTGCAGATACCGGACCGTTGTCCGGGAGGATTTCAAGATAGCCTCTTAAGGCCGCGCCATCATCAACCTGGAGCCGGCGCGCCTTCAACTCCCCCACCAACTGCGCGCCAGAGGCGATGTGGACAGCGTCATAAACGAACGTGTTGCCCTTGAGAGAGCCTCTCAGGGTGAGATTGGACGCCACTACGCGCTTCTGCACGATCAGCGCGCCCTTCCGCTCGATGGTCAACGAGCCGCTCGTCTCCAGCGCCACCGTAGCGGCATACTGCGTAATCTTCTGGTCCGCGACCTTCATCGAGACATTGCAGTGGTGACAAACCACCGACTGCGCTGCCGCGCTCACCTCCTGTGTGCCGTTGCAGTTCGGACAACGAACTACCCGCGGCCCCGCCTCTTTGCGGCCAAATAAGCCCATGTCTGCTCCAGACCAAAGCCACAAACCGGAGGCCGCAGAATCCAATCCTGCGACCTCCGGCATCTAGCCCCCGGCCCCTCTTCGCAGGGCTAGTGTCTTCCGGTGCCTGCCAGAACTGACTGGCTGCCCATGCGTGCTGAGACCGGTGCTGGGGCGCTTTCCCTCTCTCTTTCCCTTTCCCTTTCCTTGGTTGGAGCCTGGCCCTTGATAGCATCTGGGCCAATGTTCACTTTGCCTACGATCGTCGCGCCCTCGATCACCACCAGCTTGCTGGCGGTCAGGTCGCCGGAGACGTTGCTCGTGGCTTCCAGAGTTACGCGTTCTGAGGCGGTAATGTTGCCCTTAACCTTGCCCTCCACGAACACAGTGCCGCCATTGATTTCGGCGCTGAGCACTCCGCTCTTGCCCACATGAACCTTGCCCTTGGTGGTGACGGCGCCCTCGATCTGGCCGTCCACGCGCAGGCCTTTCTCTACGGTAATCTCGCCCTTGATGACTACGTCGTTGCCGATTACCGTCGCACACTCACTTGCACTCGTCGAGACCGGATGGTCCGCCACAGTGATTCCTCCCGCTGCTTTCCGCAGCCTTCCCCCCACCTGGTTGACGATTTTTCGGTCCATGACACTTTGGACCCGCATTCTATGGATCGTCAAAATCCGTGGTGTTCTTGAGTGATTTCTGGCAGAGAATGCGGGCGCGCGCCCTTGCGTGGACAGCCCTCACCGCAGACCGCGGTCCAAGTTGCCTGCGTGGCTGGCGGTGGGGGCCGGGCCGGAACGGATCTGCCGCCAAAGGGAATGCACTTCCGCCGCCGGATATGCACGCCAGACGAAGTCCGCGCGCAGCCTTATGGCTCCCGCGTCGCGCAACTCCCGCCAACGTCCTGCGATACAGAAAGGCAGTTCATTGAGCACCACGGTGCGGCAACGTCCTGTCAAGGCCAGAAGACGGTCCCCGAAACCGGAGATCAACCTGAGCGCCGGTTGAGGACAACGGGACTGCCCTTGGCATCCGCCGCGCAGGTTGGCGTAAGCGCAGGTCTCGGACAAGAACAGTGGCGTATCCTGGTAT
>JBEKKG010000717.1:0-4318 GCA_050010835.1 Planctomycetota bacterium | reverse complement strand
CATGCCGTTGTGCCGCGCCACGGCCTTGATCCGTTCGGCATGCTCGGCGCGCGCCACCAGCCCCCGCAACTCGTCGGTCATGACCAGCAGTTCATGGATGCCTGTGCGGCCCTCGTAGCCGGTCTCCTCGCAGGTCTCACAACCGGCGGCGCGCCACAACTTGTCGGGCACGGCGCCTTCCGGCAGGCCGCTCAACAACTGGCGCTCGACCTCATTCACCTCCTTTAACTCCTTGCACAGGCAGAGCCGCCGCATCAGCCGCTGCGCGCACACGGCCACCAACGTGGAAGAAACCAGGAAAGGCTCAACCTGCATCTCGATGAGCCGTGTCACGCTGGAGACCGCGTCGTTGGTGTGCAAGGTGGAGAACAACAAGTGCCCGCTCAGGGCCGCCTCAATGGCCACCCCGGCGGTTTCGCGGTCGCGGATTTCGCCGACCAGAATTATGTCCGGGTCGTGGCGCAGGAAACTGCGCAGACAGGCGGCAAAGCTCAGCCCGATGTCCTGGTGGGTCTGCACCTGCACCAGCCCGGGCAGGGTGTACTCGATGGGGTCCTCGGCCGTGACGATCTTCACTTCCGGCGAATTGATCTCGTTGAGGGCCGCGTAAAGCGTCATGGATTTTCCGGAGCCCGTGGGTCCGCAGTGCAGGATCATCCCGTAGGGGGTTTTGATCAGGCGCCGGTAGAGCTCCAGGTTGAAGGTGGAGAAACCGAGTTTGTCGAGGGGCAAAGTGGAGCGCTGTTTGTCCAGCAGGCGCAGGACAATGCTTTCGCCGTGGTTGGCCGGGACTACCGAGACGCGCAGATCCACGTCCACGCCTGCAACAAACTTGCTGAAGCTGATCCTGCCGTCCTGGGGCAGACGGCGCTCGGCGATGTCCAGGTTGCTCATGATCTTGATGCGGCTGACCAGGGGCCGGTGTACCTGGCGGGGAAAAACGTGCTTGGTGCGGCAGACGCCATCCACGCGATAGCGGATCACCAGGTTCTTCTCCTGCGGCTCGATATGGATGTCGCTGGCACGGTGGGCGTGCGCTTCCTCGATGAGGCGGTTGGCCAGATTGATGATCGGCCCGGCGTTCTCGGAGGCTTCTTCAGACAGCAAGGCTTCCGTCAAGCTGTTGTCAACTTCGACATTGTCCAGAAACGTCTCGGTCACCTTCTGGATTTCACTGCTCTTGGAAGCGGGGCGGGACAAGACGGCGCAGATGCCGCCTGCGGGTGCGACTACCACTTCCGCCACGTGCAGCCCGGTGCCGGTTTCGAAATCCTGCACCAGATCGCGGTCGAAGGGATTGGAGACTGCCACTTTCACCCCGCCGGACCCCAGCGCCTCCAGGGGCACCACTTTGTACCACTGCAGTTTCTCTTCCCCAACCTGGCGGAATAAAGCCAGGTCCGGGTGGAAACCATGGCCCAGGGGCTCGTATTGCAGCTTGGCCACGCGCGCCACATACTGGGCCACCTTCACTTCGTCCACGGGCGCCTCGGGGCGGAGCGTGCGCCCCATCGCCAGGGAGAGGCCTTCGGCCAGTTGCTCCAGCAGGGCCTGGTCCTCCGGCGAGAACGAATCCACGAAAACGCCGTCCACGATCTTGTTCATGGCTTCGATGCAGCCTGCGACCAGGTCGCCTACGGTAACCGGGGCGGCCAGGAGCGACCGCACGCGCACCCCTGTAATCTGGCACAGGTGCTGGAAGCAGCCCGCGGGGCCGGCGGCCTGGGAGTACACCACGCATTTGCTTTTGCGAATCGTATCCCAGATTTCGCAGTGCGAGCAGCAGTTGACCGGGTGGTCCAGCATGGCCCGGGCACGGTCCACGAAACTGCGGCGCTTGGCTTCGTCGGGCCCGTACAGGCTGGGTGAGAAGTACACGTTCTGAAAGCGCGCAGATTGCGCGGACGGCTCGAGCATGAGCAGCATGACCGCCTGCGCGTCCAAGGCTTCGCAGCACTTGCGCATGCTGGCCCCTAACGTTTTGACCAGCTCCTCAGACTCCAGCTTCCCCTTCTGCAAGAGGCAGCGCACCAACTCGCTGAAAGGAGACCTTCGCAATTCGGTCTTGAGCTGTGCCAACCGCTATCCTCCCATCCCCCAAAAGCGCGTCTTCCCTCCGCCACGCCATAGACAGCCTGACGCTCTATCTTCCATTCTATTACGCGGTCCCCCTGAAAAGCAACTGTTTTTGCCGGGAAGCGCGACAGGGGGGGTGCATGTCGCTGGTTGCGGAGTACGCAGTGTAGCGCAGGCTTCCAGCCTGCTGTATCGCGGGCTTCCAGCCCGCTGAATCTTCCTTGGCTCTAGGGACGCCCACAGCAAGGCAGACCCTGCCGACTGGAAGTCGGCGATACAGCAGGTTGGAAACCTCCGCTACAAAGGTCGTTGCGCGAAAAAGAACTCCGGCTTAGCCTGACATTATGCGCAGGAACTGGCAGAACCCTGGGCTTGAACGGGTGCAACACGAGCTGCGGTCTACGGGCGCCAAGGACGGCGTCACTAACCCGGTCCGTAGCGGGGTTCACTCGCGCGGCTACTTGCCTCACGTGAAACGGGAGGGCGCGGACTACTTCGTGACCTTCCGGCTCGCCGACTCTTTGCCGAGGGAAGTCCTGTTGCGTTACGAAGGCGAACGCGCCCAGCGCCTAAGGGCACTTTATGATGCCAAATGCGCCGGCACCGCCGCTGTCGCTGCGGAGGAAATCATCCAGCGAGGTTTTCGCAGGGCGGTGGAACGCTTCTTGGACCAGGGGGCTGGCGCGTGCCACTTGCGCCAACCTGTTATCGCCGAACTAGTTGATGGGGCCCTGAAGTTCTTTCAGAACAAGCGGTACGTGCTGCGTGAGTGGGTGGTGATGCCGAACCACGTTCATGTCCTTTTCTGGCCGATGCCGAATTATCTGGTTGGAGAGATCGTCAAGAGTTGGAAGCAGTTCACGTCCTTGAGGGCCAAGCGAGTTGTCGGGACCCAGGGAGAGCGCTTCTGGCAACCTGAATCCTTTGACCACTGGGTCCGCAATGACGATGAACGCGCCCGAATTGCCCGCTATATTCGGCTGAACCCTGTGACGGCACGTCTGTGCTCAAAGCCTCAAGACTGGCGCTGGAGCAGTGCTTGGCCAGGAGGGATCCCAATGGAAGGCTGGGGCCTGTAGCGCAGGCTTCCAGCCTGCTGTATCGCCGACTTCCAGTCGGCAAGGCCTGCATTGCTGTTAGCGTCGAGGGAGTCAAGGGACGTTCTGCGGGCTGGAAGCCCGCGATACGGCAGGCTGGAAGCCTGCGCTACATTCGGCGAAATGCGCGACTCGCACAATTCGGCGAAATGTGGGACAATGAACGCATGGCCTCGTTCTGGTCGAGCCCCAACTTGAGCGGCACGCGCGATGCCGTGTTGGTCAACGGTCTGGCGGCGCTGGCAGGCTGTGCCAGCATCGTGCTGGCCATGATCCTGCGCCCGGATGACCAAGCCTTCGGCCCGGCCTTGGGCGTGGCTCTTTCCGCCACTGGCGTTCTCCTTGTCTGGTCGCTCACGCTGGCTGTGCGGGCGTGGCGGCGCGGGGAGCGCAGCGGTTGGGCTTGGGCCGTCATGGTCCTGGGCGGACCGGAGATAGTTCTCCTCTGCACTCTTGCGCTCCTGGTCAGATTCGTGTTCCCGTGCTCGTTCTCCAGCCCCTTACAATGGGATTATGGGACGGGTATGATTGTGTTTCTGCCCGTGGGCACAATTGCGTACCTGGGCGCCATGCCCGTGACTTGGTGGCAAATCCGGGGACATGACCCGATTTCCGGCTGTTTGGAAATCGGGATCGTGTCCCCGGATTTGCACGTCCGCGCCGCCGCCAAGAAGTGGCTCGACGAGCACAAGTAGGACCGTGGTTGCCAGAAAAATTCAAGATTCTTGAAGTACCTAAATCCTTGTGCTATCCGTGGTTATAAGCAATACTGGAACCAACATACATTTTTCCATGGTTTTTTCTTGACAGACTTATGGCATTGTGATACTCTTCATGAAGGTACGGAGGACCAGTGGGGATTGACTGGGCAGGAGAACGGGAAGCATGGTGCGATCCACGATCCACGCGCCACGAACCGCAGCCGGCTTGTCGCCGCCGCACAACTGTAAAGGCAGACCTCATTTGGCCCGAGGCACAGGAGGCACGGGAGAGTTCCCGCAACCTCAGCAAGAAAACCGTCTGCAACCTGCAAAAGGAGGAGGTCCGCATGTACAACAGTGTCCAGTGGCGCATCATCGCCCGGGAGTTGGCCAGGACTGGGGGAGTCGCTTCCCAAGCCGCAAAGAACCTGAGAGGCACAAGTC
>JBEKKG010000716.1:0-4325 GCA_050010835.1 Planctomycetota bacterium | reverse complement strand
AAAGCCGAAGGCGGTTCTGGCTTCTTTGGATTTGATGCCAAGCGGCGCAAACCAGAAGTCCAGCGCCGCTTCATGCAAGCCTTCTGGCGCTTCGCTTCGCAAGCGGGGTTGCGCGGCAAGAAGCGTCTTCAAATCCTCTTGAATCTTGCCTTGAATTGAAAGAGGATAACGGTCAAGCCTACGGCAAACCGGCTTGCCGTAACCTTGCGGGGTTAAAGCCAAAGGATGTCGAAAACTGATTGTTGCCATTATCCAGCGTCCTTTCGTCCAGCGCCTTACTGGGTTGAAGCCCAGTTTTGTAAGCGCTTTTGTAAGCGGTTCTTGCCAGTTGTCAAGCAGTTTCATTGGCAAAAACGCAATTTTCTAATCCGCAGGTTGAGGGTTCGATTCCCCCCGGGAACGCCATAGGCATCAGCCCGCATCATTCACCGCAGAGACGCCGAGGGCGCAGAGGGGGTGAAGGGGTGAAGGAGTTTACAAGTGGACAGGCGTCACCAAATGCGCAATCACCTGTTCACCTCTTCACCCGTTCAGGCCTTTACTCTGTGTTCTCTGTGCTCTCTGTGGTGAATACTCCGGAGGTCGCAAATGCTCAAGGAATCCTGGCTGCCGTTGTGGGATGCGAAACGTGTGACTAAGGAGATCTCGGCAGGGATCATCCACAGGAATCTCGATGCCGCCGCGCGCAGGGAACTGGCCGGGATCGCCGGACTGGAGGCCAAGGTCGCGGGCGCCTTGGAGAACCCGAAGCCGCTGGACATCTCCAGGCCCGTGCTCGATGCCGTCCTGGCGGCGCAGTACTACGAAGTCTTTGAGGCGCTGCAGCCGCCGCGGGCCCTGCGCGTGTACGAACCGTGCGTGGGGGCGTCGTGCCCGGTCATCCTCGCCACGGAAGCCTACAGTGGCGGGCAGGCCAGCTACCTCACGATCAACCTTAACCGCAAGCTCCGCGAGGAACTCCAACCCAAGACCGCCCATCTCAAGATGTCAATCCGCATCATCGAGGACAATGCGCAAAGGGCGCTGGCGCACCTGGCGCCCCAGAGTTTCGACGCGGCGTGTTTCCACCACGCCGTGAATGACATCCTCCAGACGGCAGTGTCCGAGCCGCGCGGGATGGACACGACGAACATAGATTGGTTTCCCAACGAGCGGCAGATGATCGAGTGGCTGGCCGAAGACGCCCAGGCCGGACGGCTGGAGCAGCGCGGCAAGCCTGAACTGCTGCAGATCGTTGGCGACGCGGCGCGGCTGGTGCGTCCGGGCGGTTTCCTGGTCTTCGACCACTTCAACTGGCGCAAATTCATTGGCGTGGCCTGGTTTCCCTGGGAGCTGTTCTACAACCTGATCCCCATGACGCGGCGCTGGGTCGCCCAGAGCGGGCTGCCTCTGGCCGAAGTGGGCCTGGCAGGCGTGGACCCGCAGTGGTGGCTGGTTCTGGAGGTGAACAGGTGAGCGGGAAAGCCGGCGCGTTGCGCTTACTTGTCCGGGAGAATCGCGATCTTCTTCGCGGTCCGGGTGTCGCCTTCGCGCGTGTAATCCACGGCCACTTTAGCGTCCACCTTGATGTCGGAGAGCTTCTTGGTTTCGTCGCCCTGCACGATCTTGGTGGCATCCGTCACGGTGAAGGTCAGTTCCCGCGCGACCATGACGACTACCTGTTTGGCGGCCTCATCCACCTTCTTGACAATGCCCGTCTTGGTCTGAACTTTAGCCTCGACCGCTTCCGCGGCAGAGACCCCCTGCGCCAGACCCAGCAGCATCATGCCGCACGTGGCCCACATCACGGATCTTCTCATGTCATTTCCTTTCTGGGCGTTGCGCCCTTATGCCTTAAGCACCTTTCCAGCCCGAAGTTTCTCAGATACTTGCGCGCACGCATTCCGCGTATCCACCACCAGCGGCGTCGCGCGCACGAGCAACTCGTAGTCCACGGTGCTGTGGTCCGTGACAACCAGCGCCGCGGCACAGGAGCGCAGCAGCTTGGGCGTGAGCGCAACGGATTTCCGGTCGGCAAAATGCGGGTGCTCCCGCGTGCGCGGCACCACGGGCACATAGGGGTCGTGGTACAGCACCTCGGCCCCGCGCTCTTCCAGCAACTCCCACAGCACGAAGGCCGGCGATTCGCGCACGTCGTCCACGTCCTTCTTGTAGGCCAGGCCCAGCAGCAGGACGCGCGCTCCTTTCAGCGCCTTGCCGCGGTCAGAAAGCGCTTCGAGCAGGCGCGCCACCACGTAGCGTGGCATCGAAGTGTTGATCTCCCCGGCCAGCTCGATGAAGCGCGTCACCACCCCGTACTCGCGCGCCTTCCACGTCAGGTAGAACGGGTCAATCGGAATGCAGTGTCCTCCCAGCCCCGGCCCAGGGTAGAACGGCATGTAGCCGAAGGGCTTGGTCTTCGCCGCGTTGATCACTTCCCAGATATCAATGTCCATCTTGTCGAAGACCGTTTTCAACTCATTCACCATCGCGATGTTCACCGAGCGGAAGATGTTCTCGATGAGCTTCGTGGCTTCGGCCACGCGCGCGGAGCTCACCGCGACGACTTTGATCCCGCCCCTTTCATACAATTCCCGCGCCGCCGCGCCGCAAGCGGGGGTCAAGCCCCCGACGACCTTGGGGATGTCGGCGGTCCGGTACTTGGGATTGCCCGGGTCTTCGCGCTCGGGCGAGAAGGCCAGATGAAAATCCTGCCCCGCTTTCAGCCCCGAGAGCTTCTCCAGCACCGGCGCGAGGTCTTCGCCGGTGGTGCCGGGGTAGGTCGTGGATTCGAGGACGATCAACTGGCCCGGCTGCGCGTGCGGGCCGATCTGCGTGCCGGTCGCGATGATGTACTGAATGTCCGGCTCGCGCTGGCGCGTCAGGGGCGTGGGCACGCAGATGATTACCGCATCGCACTTGCGCACGAGACGGAAATCCGTGGTTGCCTCCAGCATGCCGGACCGCCGCGCTTCGCCGACTTCGCGCGCGTCAATGTGCCGGATGTACGAACGGCCCGCGTTGATGGCTTTGGTCTTCGCTGCGTCAACGTCGAAGCCCACCACGCGGTGGCCGGCGCGCCGGAATTGCAGCACCAGCGGCATGCCCACATATCCCAACCCCACCACGCCCACCGTCAGTTGCTGCTTGCCCGAACCAATCCACGCCATGCGCAGTCCGCCCTCCTTGGAAAACCCACGTTCACCACAGAGACACAGAAGCACAGAGAACAGCAGAAGTCAGGCACTGCCACAATCCACAATCCGCAATCCACAATCCAAAATTCCTTCTCTGTGCCTCTGTGTCTCCGTGGTGAATCAACCCTCCCGAGTCTACCGCAAGGGCCTCCGCAATTCGAGGCTGGATTTCGGCGTTGCAGCAAATCCGGTCTGATGGTAGTTAATAAGCAACTCGTTGCCGAGGCAGGCCGCGGAAAGGGTGTTGCGCATGATCACCACACTGGCGATTGAAAATTTCAAGTCCGTCAAGTCCCTGACGCTGGACTGCCGGCGGGTCAACGTCTTCATCGGCGAGCCCAATACCGGCAAGTCCAACCTCCTGGAAGCGCTGGGGCTCCTGAGTTGGTGCGGGCTCAGGAACGCCGCCCTCAAGGATTTCGTGCGTTTGCAGCACACCCAGAACCTGTTTTACGATGACCTGCTGGACGAGCCCATTGGCATACGCGCCGCAGGCGCGGCCGGCGTGGCGCTTACAGTGCGCTTTGAGGGCGAGCACTTTTTGCTGCGGGAAGACGGCAACACCGAGGAATTTGCGCTCTTGCGCCACACCGGCGAAAACATGGCTCTGGGAGCGCCGCCGCCTGGCACACAGGCGCTCAAGTTCTATGCCTTCAAGGAACTGAGCCAGTTTCCCGGAGTGGCCGCCGCCAACCTGGCCCCGCCCCATGGCGACAACCTTTTCTCTCTAGCCTACGGCACGCGGCGTTTCCGGGACTTGATGCAGGACTTCTTCAAGCCCTATGGGCTGGCTGTGGTCTTGAAACCGCAAGAGAAACGCTTTGAAGTCCAGAAGCAGGCTGACGGCGTGGCGGTCAACTATCCGTACGCCCTGACTGCGGAGACCTTGCGGCGGGCCATTTTCTACGCGGCCGCGACGGCCTCGAACAAGGATGCCATACTGGTCTTCGACGTGCCCGAGGCGCATATGTCTCCGCAATGCACCAAGCAACTCGGCGCACGCATCGCGCTGGACGGGAACAATCAGTACTTCATCGCCACCCACAGCCCCTGCTTGTTGAAGGCGATAATGGAGAAAGGGAAACGCGACGAGCTCAACGTGGCCCTGGCCTCCTGCCGCGATTACAGGACCCAAGTCCGCTGCCTCAC
>JBEKKG010000715.1:0-4336 GCA_050010835.1 Planctomycetota bacterium | reverse complement strand
CTGCATCTCCGTCCCGACGACAAGGCTGCTGCCTTCGGGTGGGTCTTGGGCGCGGCCGGGGTCGGGTTGTTCAGCGGTGCGGTGTCCGCGGGGCGATTGAGCAAGACCGTCTCGCCGATCCTCACGTACCCGCTGGCGCTCGCCATCATGGCCGCGGGCGTGGGCATGACGTTCGAGTCCAAGGGCGCCGTGGAACGCATCCCCGGGCCGCAAGCGGAGTTCAAAGACGGGGACTGGGTTGAGGTCTCTGCGTTCGAGAAGCCCTTGCTGGGCCGAGTCTGCAGCAAGGAGGGCGTGCAGCCGAGTGGCGAGAAAGCGCCTGTGCGCTTCATGCCGGAGGGGGAAGTCACGGAGTTCAAGCGGGCGGACCTGGTGCAGGTGCTCGGCGGCTTCAGTACCCCGCTGCTCGTCATGCTCTGTCTTGCGGGTTTGGTGGCCGGACTCGGCGGCGGACTGTTGCTGGGCCGCGTGGACGCCGATGTTCTGGCCATCGCGGACGAACAAATGCGCGGACGAGTCTTCTCCTTGAAAGCGACAGCGTTCACCTTCGCGCTGCTGGGCACGCTGGGCCCGCTGGCGCTGGTTGGCGACGGGGTGAAACTGAGATTGGCCTCGTGGATGGCCGTTGGAATACTTGCGGGCGCAATACCCGCATTGGTGATGGCCTGGCGCGTGGACATGGCGATCTGGATGCACCGCAGCGCCTTCGAGCCGCCGCGCGGCCTGCACCGGGCAGGCTATGTTCTGGCGCGCGACCTGTTGTGGTGCGGCCTGAAACTGCTGTTCCGTTACGAGGTCGCTGGCGCGGAGAACGTACCCAAGAGCGGGCCTGTGATCCTGGCCGCCAACCACGCCAGCTTCCTGGACCCGATCTTCCTGGGCTGCTGCACCGGACGGGTCGTGCAATACACGATGTACTCCTCTTACTATAATTCTTTCGCGCATCCTGTCTTTCGCTTCCTGCGTTGCATTTCCGTGGACGAGAAGACCACCCTTGCCGCGCTGAAGGCCAACGTGCGTTCGCTGAGCGAGAACGCCTGCGTGGGCATGTTTCCCGAAGGGCACGTCTCGCCCGATGGCCGGCTGCAAGCGGCGAAAGAAGGCGTGCTGTTTCTGGCGCAGCGTTCCAACGCGCAGGTCATCCCCGTCGCTTTGAAGGGCAATCACGCGATCTTGCCGCGCGGAAAGTGGATGCCGCAGTTGCAGAAGCTGCAGGTGATTGTCGGCCAACCCTTCACTGTGCCCAAGGACGCTTCGCGCGAGGAGCTTGCGGAACTTAGCAACAAACTGATGTCCACGCTTGCCGCCGCCCTTGAACTTGATCCGCCGCCGAGCAAGTGACAGGCGAGGGGTGAGGGGTGCGTTGTGCCCAGGCATAACTCTCATGCTTCCCATAACTCCCATCAGACTTGTCAACAGCTCAGTAGCATGCGGATGTTGTGGCATTCCTGAGGCTTTGTCGTATGCTCGGAGTGTAAATGGAGGGCCGGGCGATGGGGCCTGTCAAACGCGCAGGCGCGAGAACGTGGATCGAGGGCGTGCCCAAGGAAGAGGTGGTTGAGGGCATCTGGCACTTTGACGGTTGCCCTGCGGCCCTGCGGGCGATGCTGAAGTTCAAGGGCGTCGCCGACAAGTATCTGGAGAACACGGTCCTGGCCGCCATCATCGGCCAGCCCTTTCGCTTCTGGTTCAGTCCCGACTGGGCCTCCTGCCTGGCCTACACGTTTGAAGCGCCTCTGGGCGTGCTGGCCGCCCAGGTGCTGGGCCTGGACTACAAGTGGCATCCCGGGGTGCGGGACCTGGACGCTGCGGCAGCCGCTGCCGCCTGGCAGGGGCTGAAGGCGGAGCTGGATGCCGGCAACCCCGTGCTGCTATGCGGTGGAGAGCCGGTTGCGGACCCTAAAGCCGGGCCGGTCGTGGTGACGGGTTACGATGAGGCCAAAGGGCTGATTTTCTTTCTGCCGCCGAGCGATTGGCAGCCGCCGGCGCGTTGGAGCGATACTAACCTGGAATGCCGCGACGGCCTGAAGGAGCAGGGCTATCGCGCACGCAAGAGGCCGGACGAGACCAACTGGGTCGGCAATGGCTTTGCCCCAGGACAGGGCATGGGCGGAGCGTACGCCTCTTTCTTCGCTTTCAGGGAGCGGCTGTACACGCCTACGGATAAGGAAGTGGCCACGGCCGTTTTTCGCCACGCGGTGGCCCTGGGACGGGGCCACCTTCAGGATGCTCAGCGGCCCTGGCGCAAGCCTGGACTGGAGGCCTTCGACCTGCTGGCGCAATGCCTTGGCCAGGAGGGCCAGGAGTTCGTCTGGCAGGGCAAGCGCATGCCTTGGGTGAAAGTCGGTGAGACCGACTGGTGGTTCGCCATGCAGGGCCTGGGCTGGCCGGAATACCGCAAGACTGCCGCCGCGTTCGCAGACCGTTGCGCCGAGGACTTCGGCAGCTTCGACGACACGCAGAAGACGCACATCCGGGCCGCGGCCCAGGCCTACAAGGAGTCTGCCGGCCACCTGGCGGCGTTGTGGCGGCTGTTCGAAGCCGCCGGCCCGCTGGAGTCGGAGGAGGAGCACGAGGCAACTGTCGGCAAGGCGCTGGTCTCGCGCGGGTTCCGCAGGAAAGCTGCGGAGTTGGTCCGCGCCACCAGGCAAGCGGAAGAGCGGGCCCTCAATGCCCTTGAGCAGGCCCTCGTCCCTGCGGTGGCGGCCACGCTCCCGGCTGAGCAGAAACAGCGGCTGTTGCAGTGGCGGAATCTCTACGGCAACGACCTGGCCCGCTGCGCCGGTGCCGCGGAGCGCGAGCCCACACTCTACGAACTGCTGGCCCAGGAGCTGGCACTGGAACCGCTTTCCGAGGCCGCTCGTTTAACCCGCGCAGCCACGACGGCGCTGGAACCTGCGGACCTTACTTACCTGGCGCGAGTGGGCGCCATAGTGGCCGCCATCGGCAAGCCCGAAAAGTGTGCCGGCGGGGAACTTGAGATGCCGGCTCCAGGGTGGCGCGAGCGCCAGATTCGCGTGCGGCAACTGGCTGAAGCACTGCAATGCTGGCTGGGCGGCATGAAGCTGGAGCTGGCCCAGTTGGGCAACGCCGACTGGGCCGCCGCAGTCGGCGAAGTCTACAAGCTGCTCGGCAAACTCGATGCCGACAAGAAACGTCTGAGCATGCTCGCGTTGGTGACACTGATCCGCCGGAAGCCGGAAGGTTGGGACGAGGCCAAAGACGGCCTCGAGGCCCTGCGCCAGGATCCGTGGTGGGGGCCCTTTGCCCACCGCATTGAGCTGCTCGACCCGCCGCTGTGGAGCTTCGAGCACAACTTCAAGCTCCTACTGGCCAGTATTGGCGCCGGCCGCACTATGGGCCAATGGCACAAGCCCGGCGGGCCGCTGTCATGGAGCGACGGCAACCCCGAGGACGCGCCCAAAGTGGCCGCGGCCCTGCGGGCTCTGGACGCCTGGTTGCGGAACGAGCCGTGCGCCCATGAGTTCATTGCCGTGCTCGGGCAGGGGGAAGGATACAAGGAGAAACGCTGGCTGGTGCGCTGCCTGGCCCTCTGCCTGCGCGACCACCGGGCCAATTATTACAATTGGTGCAATCAGAACCCGTAGCGCAGGCATCTTGCCTGCTTGTAGCGCAGGCATCTTGCCTGCCCGTGGGCTTCGGGTTTGGCAAACGAGGAAAGGCAGGCTGGAAGCCTGCGCTACGAGCGCCTCCCTTGCCGTACCAGCTCCAAGTCCTGGAAGAAATGCGGATAGGTCTTGGACACACAGGCGGGGTCCTTGAGCACGACCCCAGGCCTGCCGAGGCCCACCAGAGACATGGCCATGGCCATGCGGTGGTCATTGTAGGTCTCAATCTGCGCCTCTTTGGGCGGCCCGGGGGTTATCTCCAGGTAGTCCTCGCCTACCTCCACCTTGGCGCCGAGCCGCGCTAGTTCCGTTGACAGGGCGTACAGACGGTCTGTTTCCTTGAGGCGCAGGTTGCCAACGTTGAGAATGGTCGAAGTTCCTTCCGCGAAAAGACACACGGCCGCAAGCGTCAGCACCACGTCTGGCATGTCATTGAGGTCAGCGTCAATGGGCCGCAACGGCACCTTGGGATCGCGCGAGATTTCGATCCCCTTGCCCGCGGAGAGAAAGGATCTGCGTACACGGCAGCCCATCTTCCAAAGCAGCTCAGCGAAGGCGGCGTCGCCTTGGGCCGACTGGCCGTGCAAGTTGGTGACGCAGCAGCGTCCCCCCAGTATGGCCGCCGCGGCCAGGAAATAACTTGCCGCAGTGGCATCCCCCTCCATGCTTGGGTTGGTGGCAAGGATGATTTCCTTCACATTCCCTGT
>JBEKKG010000714.1:0-6823 GCA_050010835.1 Planctomycetota bacterium | reverse complement strand
GAACGCCTGGCGCACATGTTGGAGTATGCCAGAATGGCGCAACGGATTTCCGCGGGCCGCCAGCGCGAGCACCTGGATACCGATGTGGAGTTCTCACTGGCCATTGTGCGCGCCTTGGAAGTGGTGGGCGAAGCAGCGGCCCAAGTATCCCCTGCGGGGCGCGCGCGGGCGCCTGGCATTCCCTGGCCGCAGATCGTTGGGTTGCGCAATCGCATCGTGCATGGGTACGACACGCTGGATCGGAAGCGGATTTGGGATATTATCAGCGCTGATCTTGACCCCCTGGTCACTGAACTTGAGAAGCTCGTGCCACCCGAGCCGCCTGCGTGAGCACAACCATTTGCCGCGAACTCTGAAAGCGTTACACTAACCTGTTTCGCCCTGCCCCCCAATTCCGAGTGGCGGTGGCACGGTGTGGCGCGGTGTTTCGCCGCAGGTGACAAATGGAAAGCCCCGCAAGCCCAGAGCCCGCTCCCGCCATCCGCATCCGCGGCGCACGCGAGCACAACCTCAAGAACGTCAGCCTCGACATCCCCCGCAACAAGCTCGTCGTCATCACCGGCCTGTCCGGCTCGGGCAAGTCCAGCCTGGCCTTTGACACCATCTACGCCGAAGGACAGCGCCGCTACGTCGAGTCGCTCTCCGCCTACGCGCGGCAGTTCCTGGAGATGATGGAAAAGCCCGATGTCGAGAGCATCGAGGGCCTTACGCCCACCATCTCCATCGAGCAGCGGGCGGGCGCGGCCAACCCGCGTTCCACGGTCGCCACCACCACGGAGATCTACGATTACCTCCGCGTCCTCTTCGCCCGCGCCGGCACTCCGCACTGCCACGTCTGCGGGCGCTCTATCGAGCGCCAGTCGGCCGAGAAGATCGTGGACCAGATCCTGCTGCGGCCCGAAGGCGCCCGGCTGAACCTCCTGGCGCCGCTGGTGCGGGGCATGAAGGGCGAGCACCGCGAGATCTTCGCCGCCGCGCGGCGCCAAGGCTTCGCCCGCCTGCGCGTGGACGGGAAAATCGTGGACGCGCGCGAAGTCGAATTCGTGCCCAAGACCTTCAAGCACAACATCGAAGCCGTCGTGGACCGCCTGGTCATCAAGCCCGGCTTGCGCACCCGCCTGACCGATTCCGTGGAGCTGGCGCTGAAGGTCGGCGAGGGCCTGGTCATGGTCAGCAGCGGCGACGAACCGGGCCGCGACCATGATCCGGGCCGCGACCGTAAGGGAGCGGTACCGCTTGCTGACGCGCGCGGCTCCGAGCCGGGCCGCGACCGTGAGGGAGCGGACCAGCTCTTCAGCGAAAAGTACGCTTGCCCGGAGCACGGTTCGGGGCTGGAGGAACTCTCGCCGCGCATGTTCTCCTTCAATGCCCCCTACGGCGCCTGCCCCACCTGCGCGGGGCTGGGCACGAAGATGGAAGTGGACGTGGACCTCCTGGTTCCGGACAAGAAGCTCTCCATTGAGGAAGGCATCATCCAGCCGCTCTGGAAGCTGGGCCACGCCTACGCCATCTGGTACGGGCGCGCCGTGCGCCGCTTCTGCCGCGCCGCCGGCGTGATGACCTTCACGCCTGTCGAGCAGGTCCCCGCGGCCGTGTTCAAGGCGTTGCTTTACGGCGTCACGCCTAAACAGGAAAGCGACTGGGGCCTCGACTGGAAGGGCCTTGCGGTTTCGCTCACCGAACGGTTCCACGCCACGGAAAATGAGAACATCAAGACGCGCATCCTGGAACTGATGTCCGACCTCGGCTGCCCCGACTGCAAGGGCGCGCGCCTCAAGCCGCAAGTCCTGGCCGTGCGCGTCGCCGGCAAGAACATCCAGGAAGTCACAGGCATGACGATTGAGGCGGCCCTCAAGTTCATCACTGCAATGCCCCTCACCGGCGAGAAAGCCCTCATCGCGGCGCCGGTGCTGAAGGAAGTCCGCGAGCGGCTCGGCTTCCTCAACGACGTGGGACTCAACTACCTGACGCTCAACCGCACCAGCGGCACGCTGAGCGGCGGCGAGGCGCAGCGCATTCGCCTGGCCAGCCAGGTAGGCTCCAAGCTGGTCGGCGTCACTTACGTCCTCGACGAGCCGACCATCGGCTTGCACCAGCGCGATAACGCCCGCTTGCTCGACACGCTGGTCAAGCTGCGCGACCTCGGCAACACCGTCATCGTGGTCGAGCACGACCAGGAGGTCATGGCGCGCGCGGAGCACCTGATTGACATGGGTCCGGGCGCGGGCGAGCACGGCGGCGAACTCGTGGCGGCGGGCACGCTTGCCGACCTGGCCCGCTGCGAACGCTCGCTCACCGGCAAGTACCTCACCGGCCAGCTCGAAATCCCCATGCCCAAGGCCCGCCGCCCGGTCTCTCTCCCCCCCACGGGGAAAAGAGGCAAGGGCGACGGCGCCGTTCCCCCTCCCCTTGCGGGAGGGGGTAGGGGGAGGGGTGAGGGGGCGGCGTCTCCCCTCTCCCCTGTGGGGAGAGGGGCAGGGGGTGAGGGGGCCACGGAGACAGGCTTCATCCACATCAAGGGCGCCAGGGAGAACAACCTCAAGCACATTGACGTGGACATCCCCTTGCGGCGCTTCGTCTGCGTGACCGGGGTTTCGGGGAGCGGCAAGTCGTCCTTGATCAATCAGGTGCTGTACAAGAGCCTGGCCCGCACGCTCAACCATGCCCGCGTCAAGGGCGGCGCCAGCGGCGGCGTGTGGGTCGTGGGCGACCTGGACAAGACGATAGACATTGACCAAAGCCCCATCGGCCGCACCCCGCGCAGCAATCCCGCGACCTACACCGGCGTCCACGATGAGTTCCGCAGGCTTTACGCCGCTCTGCCGGAGGCCCGGATCCGCGGCTACGAGATGGGCCGCTTCAGCTTCAACGTGCGTGGCGGGCGCTGCGAGGAATGCCAGGGCCAGGGCCAGAAGCTCATCGAGATGCACTTCCTCGCCGACGTGTACGTGCGCTGCGAACAGTGCAAGGGCCGGCGTTACAACCGCGAAACGCTGGAGGTGAAATACAGGGACCTGTCCATCGCCGACGTGCTGGCCTTGTCCGTGGATGCGGCGCTGGACATCTTCAAGAACCATCCCAAGATCAAGGACGGCCTGCAGACGCTCCACGACGTGGGCCTGGGCTACATCCGGCTGGGGCAGAGCAGCACGACCTTGAGCGGCGGCGAGGCGCAGCGCATCAAGCTGGCGTTCGAGCTGGCCAAGAAAGCCACCGGCAACACGCTGTACTTCCTGGACGAACCCACGACCGGGCTGCATTTTCACGACATCGCCAAGCTGCTCGACGTCTTGCAGCGTCTCGTGGACCTGGGCAACACGGTCATTGTGATCGAGCACAACCTGGACGTCATCAAGCAGGCGGACTGGATCATTGACCTCGGCCCCGAAGGCGGCGAAGCCGGCGGGCAGGTTGTCGCCACGGGCACGCCGGAGCAGATTTGCCGGGAGCCGCAGAGCTTCACGGGGCAGTACTTGAAACGGGTGCTGGGGTTGGCTTAGAAGCCGGCAACATATCTGGCACCCAACTGGCCCGGTGGCCAGGTTACAAACCTCTAAGTCCTTAATTTACTGGCCTTTTAGGGATAGATTCAAGATATAATAGGGAGCGTTTCAAGATATATTAGGGAGCGTTTCAAGATATACTAGGGAGCGTTTCACGATATATGAGGGATAGAATCGGGTGAAAATAAAGATATATGGCCGTGAGAATAACGATATAATCAACAGCAAGTTCGGTCGCCTGAAACCTCAATGCTGTCTCTATTCAATTGTCAAAGAGCCACCTACAACGCCTAACCCGCATTTCTCACCGGCTTTCTTGTAGCATGGGCGTCCCGCCCATGCGCGCGGGCGAGACGCCCATGCGCACGGGCGAGACGCCCGTGCTACGGTGAGAAATCCTATTCACGTCCGTCAATCACGTAGTCTGGCCTTAAGGGACGATTCTTGTAATGGGGGAAGGGCGCCGGCCCCCTGGCTGCTTTAGCCTCTTCCGAGTTTGGGTCTACCGCCTCCGGCACGGTTCGAGCAACCCAGATCTTCAGGAGTTTTTGCGACTGGGCCGCAAGCTGCTCCTCGGACAAATTCAGTATGCCCGGAGTGGTCAGGAAGTCATTCACCAGCAAAGCCCCCTGGTTCTTGACGAGACTCGAGATTTCCCAACAACGCGACACCGAGTTGCACCAACTATAGAACAGATGTACTTAAGCGGTTCCTGCTCCACAACGGGCGCAACTTTCCCCTTGTGCGGTTCCGCGAACCCCCAAGGTCTCCTCTCGACGTCTTGCTTCTTGCTCATGGTCACCTCACAGTTGCTCAAGTTTTGTAAGCCTCAACCCGGATGATTCACCACAGAGACACAGAGACACAGAGTGGAAAAGGGGGGTAGCCGTCATTGTGTTCAATCTTCCTGCTGTTCTCTGTGCCTCTGTGTCTCTGTGGTGAATGATGGAGGTTAAGACAGTGTCCCAGTTTCTCCCTCTTCCGGTGTCGTGCGCGCCACCCGGCACTTCTGAAGCTCGCAGTCCTTGGGCGCAGCCTGCGCCGGGGACAAATTCTGTATGGCTGGAGTGGTCAGGAAGTCATTCAGCAGCAGAGCCGCCTGCTTCTGGATGTGAGCCGGCATGTCTTCACAACACGACACTGCGTTGCACCAACAAAAGAACTGGCAGGAAACCCCAGGGAAATCGGGAAGAGGCCCCCTTTGCAGAGCCGGCGCAACTTTCTCCCTTTCCGGCTTCGCGAGCCCCCAAGGTTTGCTCTCGACAGCGTGCTTCTTGCTCATGGTCACCTCGCAGTTGCCCAGGTTTTGTAAGCCTTAAGGCATTGTTCCAGATCCTGCCTCTGGTTTACGGCATCCCGTATCCCCTGCAACAAATCATGTTTGACACTGGACACCCCTTCTCCGCTGTCCATTGCCCGTCTGGCCTCAACCCGCTTTTCAGAATCCACCTGGGACTCCTTAAGGACTTGTGCTTGTTCATCCAGCAGCGCCTTGAAGAAGGGCTTCTTTGAAATGCGGACCACCGTTTCAACCTGGATGGTCTCAAAGGACTCGTAGTTCTTCTTCAACTGGTCCACGCAGTGCGCGGCGACCCCGTTGGCTCTGGCGTACTCCCTGGCTATGCAGCGGTACTGTGAGAAACAGTACATTGGACTCCTCCTTGTGATTGGCTCCTCTGCCCACAGGCGTATCGGACCTATGGTTCCTATTCTATATGACGTATGAGCCGTCAAAAGCTTGCATTTGAGATATCTGATCTGAGAACCATAACATGCGTAACCACTTTAAGATCAATGAGTTAAATGTTTTGAAAAAGTTCAGGATTTTTTCGGCGAGCGGCGCTGGCGGCCCGCCTGAACGGTCCTGGCGATAAACAGGCGCGGGGGGAAGAGGGAATAGTGCCGCCGGCCTGTCCGTAATGACTGGAAAGCCTGTCCTACCACCGGGCGGAGCGTTCGGCTTTGCGGCCTACCAGCCCCGCCCGGCGTACTGCGCAGGTTTGGCCGCAAGGTTCGCGCCTCACGGCTCAGGAATGGGGCCAGGACTTTCAGACCACGCTCGGCCAGCCCGTGAGCCAGCCGATTCCGGGCGCAACGCTCCAATGACAGAGCGTCTGAAAGTGCAGCACCAACCGAAACCCGATGTTTGTGTTCCGGTCGCCAGGATTGTTCCTGTTGCGGTGGGCGGCGCGGCAATTGTCTGGGTTATTATTCCAGCTACCGCCGCGCAAACGCGGGAAGCACGGATAAGCCGCCGCGTTGCGGCGGCATATCCGTGGCACAAGTCCCCGGCCTGCGCCTTGAATCTCAGGCGCGTCTGGATAATCTGACTGCCATGCCTGAGGACGCCAACCGACTGCTATATTACAAGCGCGTGAAGCATTTCAACATCCCAGGCCACGTTCATTTCCTTACCTTCTCCTGTTACCACCGCCTGCTCTTGCTAACCCAACTTCCGCAGCACGTTGTGTAGAAAAAGATTTTTCGGCCTTGGAATCGCCATAAGTCCTTTGGCATCGGAGTGGGATTGAGATTTTCGCTCAAAAAGGGTGTGTAGTGAAAACCTACCCCCTTGATATCTTGAAAAAAGTCGGCGATAAAGAACTCTGCGGGGCGGGGGAAGCGGAGGGCAGAGATGTATCTGCGACACGTCGATGTTTTCAAGAGAGGGAAGCTGCACACCTACTGGGCGCTGGTCCGTTCGGTGCGCCAAGGCACGAAAGTGCGCCAAGAACTGGTTTGCTATCTTGGCGAACTGGATGCTCAAGGCCGCGTCAAAGCCCGCGACTTGGCGCGGCGGATCACAGGCCGCGAGCATCCTGGACAACTGGATTTTCTGGAACCGCGGCCTGAAGAAACAGTCCAGGTGAAACTGAAGGGCGTGCGGCTGGAACGTTGCCGCAAGTTCGGCGATGTGTGGCTGGCCTGGGTGCTGTGGTGCGCGTTGCAGTTCGATAAGCTCTTCGGGCGGTTGATACCAGCAGGGCAAGAAGAAGTGCCGTGGCCGGCGGTGCTCGCCACGCTGGTCTTCGCGCGGCTGTGCGAACCATCCAGCGAGTTGCACATTGCCGAGCAGTGGTTCCGCAAGACCGCGCTGCCTGACCTGCTGAGTATCCCTGAAGACAAGCTCAACTACGACCGGCTGTATCGCGGCCTGGAACTGCTGCTGTCGTTCAAGCCCGCGGTCGAGAGACACGTCAAGCAGCGCTTGGGCGAACTCTTTGAAGTGTCCTACGACATCCTCTTGTACGACATGACTTCGACGTATTTTGAGGGAGGAGCGGCGGGCAATGAGTTGGCGCAGTATGGCTACAGTCGCG
>JBEKKG010000713.1:0-4347 GCA_050010835.1 Planctomycetota bacterium | reverse complement strand
CAGTACCTCCGCAAGGGGAGGTGTGTGTTCATCGAAGGCCGGTTGAAACTGGACCAGTGGGATGACAAGAACACGGGCCAGAAACGCTCCAGGCTGAAAGTGATTGCGGAGCGCATGCAGTTTGTAGGGCCGCCTCCCAGCGGGCAGGGCGCGCCCGCTGCTCCGCGGCCGCCACAAGCGGCCCGGCCCGCGCCGCACGCCGCGCCCGCGCCGCAGCCAGCCCCCGTGGGGCCTGGGCCCGTTGCGACCCCGCAGCAGGATGCCGGCCCGCAGCAGGATGCTCCACCCGATGACTTGGATGTGCCCGAGGAGACTGTGCCGTTCTAGCGTGTGGGCAGGGGATTTTCGTTGCGGCGCAAGAGGATTCGGCAGGTTAGTAGTATAGAGCGCGGCCAGGGGGCCGCATCGGCTGGCAAGGCAGAGAGGAGTTTGAGCAGTGGCAGAACGAGAGTACCAGAGCAGAGAAGACCGCGAAGCAGCCGCTTATCGCGGGCGCCGGGGCGCGTGCCGTTTCATGAGGGAAGGCAAGTGCCTGGTGGACTATAAGGACACCCGCACGCTGACGAAATTGATCACGCCCCAAGGCAAGTTGTTCTCGCGCAAACGCTCCGGCGCCTGTGCCTTCTGCCAGCGCCGCATCAAGATCGCGGTCAAGCGTGCACGCCAGCTCGCCTTGCTCCCCTTCGTGGGGCGGTGAGTGCGAGAGTGCGTGAAGCTGTTGGGCCGGGCAGCGTCAATCAGCAAGCCATTGCTGCTGCCTTGTTGGTTTCAGGCTTGGGGGCATTGCCACCAGCCGTTGCGCCCAGGGGGCCAGAAGGGTCATTCACCACAAAGACACGAAGACACAAAGAAGGAATTCCAGATTGAGGACTTTGGAAAAGCCCCAATCCGGCCGTTCTTTGTGTCTTTGTGCCTTTGTGGTGAACAATCCGGGCAAAATGGCCCTGTGGTACGGCGTGTGGCAAGCCGATAATGTTCTAATGTGTGGAGGTTCGCAAAGGCGCAAAGGCCGGCTTGTCAGTTGCGGCAAGCCGCGTTTGGCGCTATAATCGAAAATCTCCAGCAGAGGGCAGACCAGGAACGGAGAAGGTCATGAAGGTTATCCTGCGGGGTGACGTGGAGAAGCTGGGCAAGCTGGGAGAAGTGATCGAGGTCCGCGACGGCTTTGCGCGGAACTACTTGATCCCACAGCAGAAAGCTTTTCCTTGCACTCCCGATGCGGCAAAGCAGATCGAGGCGGAACAGAAGCGGCGCCTGATGCGCGTGCAGAAGAAGGCGGATGAGCTGAAGATGCTGGCCGAACTGCTCAATGGCCGCTCGGTGACCATCTCGGCCAAGGCGCAGGAAGATAAGCTTTACGGTTCGGTGGGCGCCGCGGAGATTGCCCAGGCAATCATGCAGGAGCACAAGGTGCAGGTGCCGGTCAGTGCCGTGGTGCTGGAAGCGCCGTTCAAGACGCTGGGCACGCCGGACGTCACGTTGCGCTTTGCACCGGATGTGGAAGCGACGATGAAGGTTTGGATAGTGGCTGAGAGCGAATAAGCAGTCGGAAAGGCAGTCCAGGGCGGGGGGGGGTGGCTGATGGCAGGTGACCGTGCGTCACGCAAGGTTGAGAACGCTCCCAGCCGCCCGGCTGCAACCAGCGGCAGCACCGAGAAGCTGCTGGAGCAGGTCCCGCCTTACGATGAGCGGGCCGAGGCCGCCGTCCTCGGCTCCATGCTCATGGATTCTCGCGCCGCGAACATAGCCTTTGAAGAACTGAGCCAAAAGGACTTTTACCTGCCGCGGCATCGCATCATCTTCGATGTCTTCAAGGAACTTTTCGAGACCCACAAGACAGATATTGATGAATTGCTCCTCACCAGCGAACTGATTCGCCGCGGCCTCTTGGAATCTGTAGGCGGGAAGGAAGTCATTGGCCGCCTTATAATGGATACGCCCAGTGCGGCCAATGTGGAGAGTTATTGCTACAAGGTCAGGGATCGGGCCATTGAGCGTGAGCTGATCGAAGCCGCCGGCGAGATCCTTAAGTTGGTCCGCCAACCTTCTGGAATTACAATGTCAGCATTGGTGGACGCCGCAGAAAAGATGGTCTACGACATCGCCGAAAAGTGCTCTACTAGAGACGTTGTTTCGATGACCGATCTCTTGGCCGAGGTAATGCTGGAGGCTGAGATAGTTCAGGCGGCACACCGGGAAGGGCGCGAAGTTCCCAACCCCGCCCTGCCAACGGGCTTCGTTGACCTTGACAGGTTGCTCACCGGCGGCCTGTGGCCGGGCGAACTGATCGTGATCGCAGGGCGTCCGAGCATGGGGAAGACCACCTTCGCTCTCAACATCGCCCGCCAAGTTTCTACCGGGAACGAAAAGGAAGTCAAGCCTTGCGCGATCTTCAGCCTGGAAATGCCGCGGGAACAAGTGGCCAAGAACATCCTTTCTGCGCAATCGGAGTTGCCGGGGCAGAAGATGCGTCGTTGCGACTTCAACGAAAAGGAGTTTGAGACGCTGGACTGGGGAATAAAGGGACTGAAACCCGCGCCGATTTTCGTTGATGACACGTCTGCCCTTACGCTTGGCCAATTGCGCGGAAGGTGCAGGCGCCTGCGCCACCAGCAAGGTATCGCGCTGGTGATTGTGGATTATCTCCAACTGATGCAGGGCTCACCCGGCCTCAAGTCCCGCGAGCAGGAAGTATCGGAGCTCTCGCGCGGGCTAAAGGGTGTGGCACGCGACCTGAAGATCCCGGTCATCGTCCTCTCCCAACTCAACCGCGCCGCGGAGAGGCGCGAAAATGAGGACAAGCGGCCGCAGTTGGCCGATCTGCGCGAATCGGGCGCAATCGAGCAGGATGCCGACGTGGTGATCATGCTTTACCGCCCGGAGTACTACACTCCGGAGGACAATGCCAAGGCTCAGAACAGGGGCGAGGCCCTGGTGCTCAAGAACAGGAATGGTCCCGTCGGCAAAGTGGACTTGACGTTCCGGAAAGACATTTTGCGGTTTGAGAGTTACAGTCCGGAGACTCAATCGGCGGCTGGGAGTTGAGTGCGCTTGAGATTGAAGCAGCAATCTGTCAGCAGACCCTCCCCCTGCCCCCTCTCGCCAGGGGTGCGGGAACCAACCGTCGCGCCGCGTTCTGCGCCCCCCACATTATCGGCCCTTGCGGCGTTGTTCCTGGCCTTCGCCCTCGTCCTGCCGGGCGGGAGCCCCCAGTCGCGCAGCGGTTGCGCCTTGGCTGGCGAAGCGCCTGCGCCGGAGCAGCCCGTTGAGCAGTTTGAAGGCCAGATTGTGCGGGAGATAGAAATCCGCCCGCTGCAGATGCGCGTGGACAAAGGCACGGTCCTGCGTTTGATCCGCACGCGCGAGGGCCGGCCCTTCGAACGCAAAGTGTGGGACGAGGACTGGCATCGCCTGGATGAGTCCGGCTATTTTCTCAACGTGCGCACCACTGAACCGATCGTCTGGCCCGGCGGCATCAAGCTGGCCATAGACCTGGTTGAGAAGGCCACCGTCAGCAAGATCACTTTCAAGGGCAACAAGGCCGAAGGTTCCTCAAAGCTGCTGGGAGCCATCAAGACCTACGAGGGCGGCCGCTTCGACAAAGGCCAGGTCCATCTGGACAAGATCGCTTTGGAGAAATACTACCAGGAGAAAGCCTTCCGCAGCGTCAAGGTGGACTACCAGCTCGAGACCGTGGCCAGCCACCGGCAGATGATCGGCGGCAAGGAAATGGAAGTCGAGGACGAAGTCCGCGTGATCTTCATTCTCGAAGAAGGCAACCCGGTCGGGGTGCGCACCATCCGCTTCCACGGCAATGAGCACTTCAGCGACGGGGAACTGCGCGGGGTGATGGGGACCAAGTACCGCCGCCTGTTCCGCAGCGGCGATTTGAAGGACGAGGAACTGGAGCTCGACAGGAAACGGATCGAAGCCTTCTATCTGCGCCACGGCTACATGGACGCCGCCGTGGAGAAGGTTGAAATCGCCGTCACCAAGGAAACCTATTGGAACTGGTTCCGCAAACGCAAGCAACTGGCGGACATCACCGTCTACATCAGCGAAGGCCCCCAGTATTTCACCGGCAACGTGGCCATTCAGGGCAACAACTCCATAGAGCGCGACGAACTGGAAGCGGTGATGAAGATCAAACCCGGCGCGGTCTACTCGGATATGCTGCTCCAGGACGACCACGACGCCATCATTGCCCTGTATGGCGAACGGGGGCGCGTCTTCACGAAAATGGAGTACGACCGCAAGCTCGTCACCGACCCCGAGCACCTCCAGAAAACGAAGAACCTCTACGACGTCTCCATCGCCCTCAAGGAAAGCCCGGAGGTGACGCTGCGG
>JBEKKG010000712.1:0-4350 GCA_050010835.1 Planctomycetota bacterium | reverse complement strand
CTGAGATCTCGATATTTCACGCCGGCGGCCGTGAAGCGGGACGCGGCGGCCAGACACGCGACGAGTGCGGCAACGGCGCGCAAGGTGGTTCCGAGCCGCGCGCGTGAGCAAGCGATCGTGGAGGCCGCAGCGTTGCGTGCTATGGGACACATGGGAAGAATGGGACCGATGGAAGCGCTCCCTTACAGTCGCGGCCCGGACTGAACGGTTACCATTGGTGACTATAGCATGGCAGACGGAGCTTGGCAAGAAGCCGTTCCCGTGAGCTTCGCGGAAGTTCACGCTTGCGCGCTGGCCGCCACTTGTAACTTTCCGCCCCGCCGCAACAATAGGCGGCCTTGGCCGAGGCCGCCGTGAGAACTCCCGCCACACCCGATACTTCATTCCCCGTTCAGCCTGAGCCACCTACGGAACTCGACGAGGAAGTAGTCGTGGCCAGCCCCAAGGTGCCGGCGGGGCTGCGGACGGACTTGAGCCTGCCGCGGCAAGTGGCGTTGCTGGCCATCTGGCCGTTCCTGGAACAACTGCTGGGGTTCATGGTTGGGGCCGTGGACATCACCGTTGCGGGACGGCTGTTGAGCACGGAGGCCACCACTGCCGTCGGCGCGGCCGTCTACGTCTTGTGGCTGATGTTCCTCGTCATCGGCTCGGCCGCGGTGGGCGCGACGGCACTGATTGCACGGGCGGTAGGCGCCGGGCGCTGGCGGCGGGCCAACTCGATCCTGGGACAGGCCATCGCTTTCGCCGCTGTCTGGGGCCTGGCCATCAGCCTGCTGTTCTACGCGGCCGCTCCGCTGATCGCCCGTCTGGTGGGCTTGCACGATGCCGCACTGGACCTGTGCACACAGTACCTGCACGTGATGGCCGCGGCGGCGCCCTTCAGCACGCTGCTCAACGTCTGCAACGCCTGCCTGCGGGGTTCAGGCAACATGCGCAGGCCGTTTGCGGCGATGGTGATCGTGAACTGCATCAACATGGCTGCTTGTGTGCTGCTGGTGGCGCCCTGGTCGCCGGTGGGCGGGCATGGCATCCGGGGGCTGGGGCTGGGGACGCTGCTGGCTTGGTTCGTGGGCGCGACAGTGCTGCTGTGCTCACTGGCCTTTTCGCGCCAGAAACTGCACTTGCAGCGCCGCTTCCTCGTGCCGCGCTGGCCCGTGATCGCGCGGATTGTCCGCGTGGGCCTGCCCAATCTGCTCGAAGGCGGCGGCCAGTGGGTTGGGAACTTCGTGGTGATAATGATTGTGGGGCGGCTGGCCGACGAGGCGGCCCTGGGAGCGCACGTCGTGGCTGTGCGCATCGAGGCGCTCAGCTACATGCCGGGCTTTGCGCTGGGCATCGCCGCAGCGACGCTTACCGGCCAATACTTGGGCGCCGGGGATGCCCGGACCGCCCGGCGCGCGGCCTGGTGGTGCTGGGGCTACGGTGCGGGGATGATGGCTCTGACGGGCCTCTTCTTCGTGCTTTTCGCCGAGCAATTGGTGGGGCTGGTGACCGACAAGCAGGTTTTCCTCGACACCTCTCCGGCGCTCTTGCGCCTGGCCGGCTGGGTGCAGGGAGGCTTCGGCACGGCGATTGTCTTCAGCGCGGTCCACCGGGGCGCGGGCGACACGCTGACCGCTATGGCGCTGACTTATGGCTCGACGTTTTTGGTGCGCTTGCCGCTCGTCTACCTGCTGGGTGTGAAACTGGGCCTGGGCCTGAAGGGCATTTGGTATGGATTGTGTTTTGAGCTGTTTTTCCGCGGCGTGCTCTTCCTGGCGAGTTTCCTGCGCGGCGGCTGGGCGAGAGTCAAACTGTGAGGGCGGTCACGCGAGCGCTCCGTTATCTGCTATGGGAAGAATGGGAAATATGGAACCGCTCCCTAACGGTCGCGGCTCAGACTCGGCGCGCGTTATTCCTGCGCCGGCTCGTAAGCCCCGATGGCCGGCGCGTCCTTGGGCCGCGCTTTGCGTGCGGCATCCTCTGTAACCTCCGGGACAGCTTTTGCTTTCCCTTGGGCAGGGCTGCCGGGCTTAATGCGGTAGTCGCCTGCGGGGACGTTGTAGAATAGCGCATCGCCTTCGAGATTGCCGTCCTTGCCGAGCGGGATGTCGCCGGGCGCGCAGCCGGAGACCAGGCAGTCCTCGGCAGTCAGCGACGCATCCGGATGGTCCTTGTCATGTACGAGCCAGACGGCCTGCTTCTTCGCGGCGGTGAAGAGGCAGTTGATGAGCCGCGCATTCTTGCCCCGGATTTTCATGCCGCAGTCGCCGTTTTCGCCGCAGGTGCAGTTGATGAGCGTGATGTCGTCGGCGAGCACTTCGAAGTTCCCGTCGTTGTCCTTGCCCGTCACGTAGCCCACGCAGTTGATGAATCTCGACCCTGGGTTCCAGCACTTGAAGTTCGTGCCCCACATCTTCGTGCCGTTGTGGTGCGCCACGCAGCCGAGCAGTGTCACGCCGAACCCCTTCCGCCCGCTGATATCGAAGCCGTCAGAACCGTTGTTGTAGGACGCGCAGTATTCGAAGCGCACATCCTTGGCCGTGCAGCCGTGGCTGATTCCGAAACCATCGTTGCCGCCCTTGCAGGCGTTGTCGTGGGCCGTGCAGCGCCGGAACGTGACGTCCTCCAGGGCGACGCCATCGGAGACATCCAGCCCCCCGGCTTCGTTGCCGGCGAGCTCAACGTCCTCGAAGAGCATTTTCTGCGCTTTGGAGCCTTCCAGGGACAGGCCTACGTGGCCCTGGTGCGCCCGGCAGCGGCGCACCACGATGTCGTGGCAGTCCTTGAATTTGAGTCCCTGCACGTACCCCACAATCTCGAAGCCTTCGATGACGAAGTGGCCAACGCCGCGGCCGACGACCGAGAGCTTGTTGTTGTCCTTGCAGCCGCCAACGTCAATAGTCACTTTGCCTTCGGCGACCAAGGAGATGGGTTTGCCTTCTGCGCCCGCTTTGGCGAACGTGACGGCCTCAGCGTAAGTGCCCTCCAGCACCGTGATCTTCACCCCCGGCACCGCCCTCTCGAGCGCGGCCTTGATCGTCTTCAGCGGTGTCTCGCGGGCGGCCGCCGCGCCGTCATCGCCCCTGTTCGAGACGAATATGGCCGCGGCCTCCTCACCGGCCACCGCCAGCACCGCGGGCACGCTCGCCACCCACGCCAAGACGGCAAACAGGCAGTACGCACACTGGTTCATGGCGAGACCTCATCTGCGGGAGCGGCGCCGGGGCTTCTCTGCGGGAGGCTGCACGGCGGCGGCGATTGTGCCTTCGGCCGCCGGAGCGCTCGGAGGGGCTTCCGCATAGTGCTCTTCATCACGGGGCAGGGCGTCGAGGGCTATCTGCCCAGGGGCGGTCGAGCCCAGCAGGCCCAGAGGAGCGGGGGGCACAGCAGGGGCGCCGGCTGGGGAGGCGGGAGCGGCAGGCCGGGGCTCCTCAAACTTCTTCTCCTTGAATATCCAGTTCTCCTGGATCGGTACAAACCTGTCAGCGGCCTTTGCCAGGTCGCCGGCGGTCGAACGCTCGAAGCCCACCACATCCACCCGGCAGCCGCGCGCCTTCAGGTACTCGACCAATGGCGCATATTCGCCGTCGCCGGTGACGAGAGCGATGGTATCCAGCTTGGGGGCCAGCATCAAGGCGTCAATAGTCATGCCCACCTGCCAGGAGCCTTTCACGTTGGACCCGCCGCGCGCCTCCTGGTCCGGATAGACCCTGAGTTCCTTGACCTTCACTTCATAACCGAAACGGCAGAGGGCTTCGTGAAAAGCGGACTGATTGACTTCGGCCTTCTGCATAACGTAAGCGATGGCCCGGACCAATTGGCGCGGGCCTGTAATCTCGCGCAGCAGACAGCCGTAATCAACCTTGCTCTGGTGCAACAACTTGGCCGCGCAAAACAGATTGTGCACGTCAACCAGGATTGCCAGGCGTTCTGAAACAACCGGAGCGGCTGGTTCCAGGGGGGCGGCTAAGGTCTCGTCCATTGTGGTCTTGTTCCTTCCCCATTGAGTACGGCAGTCTTCCCAAATCCGGCTCCTTCTTTCTATTCAGAGCGGTGTCAATGTCCAGCACCAGACCCGCAACCAAATGAGAATGATGAACGATGAATGCCGAACGATGAATAACGAAGAGAATCTTCGCCGCATGCAAAAAAGGCCTGGAGGAGCAGTTCTCCAGGCCTGAATATGGCACTAATACACTAACGGTCAATACAGGATCACCTGCGGCAAGTAGAACCCTCCTTAGACAATACCAGGACCTGGCTGCCGGCCTGCTCAACCACTCTGGCCTTCACCGAGATCTCCCCCCCCTTCTCCGTGGCCATGTTGGCCAGCGTTTTGCGCATACACTCATCAGCGATGATTGGCAT
>JBEKKG010000711.1:0-4357 GCA_050010835.1 Planctomycetota bacterium | reverse complement strand
TGTGCGGGCGCCCCTGGGGCAAGCTGGGCCTCCCGCATGATCTCGTTTTCGAGCGCGGCGGGATCCTTGATGAGCTTGCCCGCTTTGGCGCACGCGCTGCAGCAGGCTGTCGAGTGGGACTCGCCGCGCGCGACAGCAGCCGCAGAGTCCGCAGCACTCAGCCGCTTGCGACAGGCGTGGCAAAAGTACAGAACGCTGTCCATAGGCCCCCAAAACGTCTTTGTCATGGACAAAGACGGTGGCGGTAGAATAACTGTCGGGCCGCCGGGAGACAAGATCGAATACCTGAGCACAGCGGCGTGAAGAGGTGAGAGGGTGAAGAGGTGAACAGGTGAAGAGGTGCAAACGCCTTTTCACTGGCTCACCCCCTCACCTCTCACCTCTTCACCCCATCTGTCGCTGGCGCCCAGAGGGTCCCGCGTTTAGAGTGTGTGCCATGAAAGAGCAGTGTCTCATTGACTTGGATCTCCGGCGCGTCCCTTCGCTTTCCCCTGACGTGGTAGTCATCGGTTCCGGCATTGCGGCGCTCTCCGCCGCGCTGGCCGCCGCCGAGGACGCCTCGGTCCTGGTGGTCACCAAGAGCGAGGTCAAGGAATCGAACACTTACTACGCGCAAGGCGGCATCGCGGTGGCGCTCGATCCCGCGGACGACCCCGAAGAGCACCTCCGCGATACACTCATTGCCGGGGCGGGGCTGTGTGATGAGGACGCCGTGCGCAAGCTGGTCACGGAAGGCCCCAAGCGCGTCCAGGAGTTGATCGCGTGGGGCGCCCCCTTTGACCGCGAGAACGGCGCGATTTCGTTCACGCTCGAAGGCGGCCACTCGCATCACCGGGTCATCCACGCCGAAGGCGACGCCACGGGGCGCGCGGTTGAGGAGTGCGTGGTCCAGCGTGCGCGCAACCAGCCCAACGTTTCGTTCCTTGAGAACCACTTCGCCGTGGACCTGTTGCAGAAAGACGGGGTGTGCTACGGCTTGATCGTGCTGGATGGCAAGAGCGGCAAGTTCCTGAAGATAGAGGCCAAGGCCACCGTTCTGGCTGCGGGCGGGCTGGGCCAGATCTACCGTGAGACGACCAACCCCGAAGTCGCCACGGGCGACGGCATGCCTATGGCCTTTCGCGCCGGCGCCGTATTGCAGGACATGGAGTTCGTGCAGTTTCATCCGACCACGCTGTACCTGGCCGGCGCCAAACGCCATCTCATCACCGAAGCGGTGCGCGGCGAGGGCGCCTACCTGGTCAACGCCAAGGGCGAACGCTTCATGGAGAAATACCACGAACGCGCGGAACTGGCCCCGCGCGACATCGTGGCGCGCGCCATCCAGAAGGAGATGGCGGCCTCGGGCGCGACCAACGTTTTCATTACGATGACGCATCTGGCCCCCGAGTTGATCCACACCCGCTTCCCCAACCTGGTCAAGATGCTCGCCCAGTTCCGCCTGGATCCCGCCAAGGACCGCATCCCCGTGCGCCCGGCCTGCCACTACATGATGGGCGGCGTCAAGACGGACCTGCAGGCCCGCACCAACGTGCAGCGCCTCCTGGCCGCGGGCGAGGTGGCCAGCGTGGGGGTGCATGGCGCCAACCGCCTGGCTTCCAATTCCCTGCTCGACGGCCTCGTCTTTGGCCACCAGGCCGGCTTGCAGGCCCTGCGCCTGGCCGCCGGCTCGCAGCCTACTTTCCCCGAGAAGCGTGTCCGGCCCGTGCTGCCCAGGGACAACCTGCCGCTCGACGTGGCCGACGTGCGCAACTCCTTGCGCAGCCTGGTCAGCCGTTCCGCAGGACTCGTGCGCGACGGGGAGACCATGGCCGGTGCTTTGCAGATGCTCGATTTCTGGCAAAAGTACGTCTATGCGGAGGAGTTCACTTCCGTGGCCGGCCTGGAGTTGCAGAACATGCTCGCCTGCGCTCAACTGATCCTGCGCAGCGCGCTGAAACGGCAGGAGTCGCGCGGCGCGCATTTTCGCAGCGATTTCCCCGACACCAACGATCTGAAATGGAAACGGCACAGCACTATCAGCCGCGAGGAATTCGAGTAAGAGGTCATTGAGGATTTCGGTTTCTGCGCAGCAGTTGAAACAGGTTTGAGTAATCATCGCTGAAGCGCAGCCGCGCGGACGGGCCGGGCGGCGGCGAGGCGTGCCCGGCGACCGCGGGCGCTTGCAGCAACGTTGCGTCGCGCGTGACGAGCACCCAGCGGTTGGTTTCGTAGCGCACCTCGTTGCGATGAAAGTCCTCGATCAGCACCGCTTGCATGCCGGCTTGGTCTGCCAGTCCGAAGATGAGCGGCGCCATGTCCAGGTACTGGTTCGTAACGTTGACTGCGAGCAGACCGTTGGGCCGGAGGTGGTAGTCGTAAAGTGCGAAGGCCTGGCTGGTCAACAGGTGCAGCGGCGCGGCATCGCCGTTGAAGGCGTCAACCACCAGCAAGTCGTATTGCTGGGATGCGCCGCGGGCCTGTTCCTGCTCCAGGCTGATGCGCGCATCGCCCGGCACTATGTCCACTCGCGCCGGCGTGTCGTGCAGATACGAGAAGTACTCATGCGCCAGACGCACGACCTCGGGGTTGATCTCATAGAAGCGCAACTCATCGCCTTCCCTGCCGTAGGCGGCCAGCACGCCCGCGCCCAGCCCAATCACTCCGGTCCGCAACCTCCGGCGAGCTCCCGGCTCTTGCAGCACCCTTTCGGCCAGCCCCAGTCCGCTCGCCGGGCCGTAATAAGCCATGGGGACGCGCCGGAGTTCCTCATCGAGAAACTGGAAGCCGTGCGTGACTCTGCCGTGCACCAGGCTGCGCAGCGGGCCGTCGTCGCTGTCGCGCTGCTCCACGCGCAGCACGCCGTAGAAATTCCGTGCGGCGGTCAACTCGTAGACCCGGCTGCTGCGGGCCTCCAGCACGAACCCCAGTCCCAGCGCCAGCGCCACGGCCAGAGTCAGGCCCGCTGTGTACGCCGCCCTCAGACGCAGATCGCGGAAGAGCGTCAGCATGGCGAGCACGCAAAGCGCCTCGATGCCGCATTGATACTCCCAGAGTCCGTTGAAGACGGCGGGCGCGATGAGCGAGCAGACCATGCCGCCCAGCGCTCCGCCGGCAGCCAGCAGCAAGTAGTAAGCGGTGAGGCGCCGCGCACCGGGTCTCAGCCTCGCCAGTTCGCCGTGGCAGATCATGCAGCCGGCGAACAGGATCGCGCAGTAAACGAAAACTTGCAGAGCCAGCGGCACTCTGACGCTCAAGAACGGCGCTACGAAAGCGCCAGCCACCGCAGCCGGCAGAGCCGCCAGCCACAACGGCCGCCAATACCATCTCGGGCTGTGGAAGCACAGGACGAAGGTCAGCAGATAGAGGCTGAGCGGCAGTATCCAGAGGAACGGGACGACCGCGACGTGCTGCGACAACTGGCTGGTGGTGGACAGAAGCAGCACCGAACCGCACGCAGCCAGTGCCACCCATAGCGCCTGGACCGCCATTGGCTCTTGGATTGCGGCGCCTTGGCGCCAATTTTCCCTCTCCCCTTTGGGGAGAGGGTAGGGTGAGGGGGGCATTTCCCCCTCCCCTTGCGGGAGGGGGCAGGGGGAGGGGTTCCTTGTGTTGGCGCCCAGCCACGTCTGCACCGCGCACCAGCCACAGGAGAGCGTAAAGAGTCCATAGCCCGCTGCCCACGCGCCGGCTTGGGTTTTCAGCAAGAAGGCCGGCTCAATCCAGAAAGGATAGCTGAGCAACGCCAGCAAGGACGATACGTTCGAGAGCGCGTAAAGCCTGTACGGCAAGATCCCCGGACGCCGGCGGCTGTACCAGGCTTGCAGCAAAGGCCCGGTCGCGGAGAGCAGGAGAAACGGCAGTCCGGCCGTCGCGGTCAGCAGCGCCAGAATCCGCCACGCGGCCGCTTCCGGCCCTGGCGGTTTCCAGGACACGTCCGGCATCACCGGCAGGAAGACCAGGCTAACCAGCAGCAGGACCACATGCAGGGCGGCCTGCGCGCGCGGCTTCAGATACGAGACGCTGAGGTGCGCGTAACCGTAGCCGCAAAGGAGCAGCACCTGGAAGAAGAGCATGCAGGTGGTCCAGACCGCCGGCGTGCCCCCAAACCACGGCAGGATGAACTTGCCCATGAGCGGCTGAATCAGGAAGAGCAGGAATGCGCCAATGAAGATGGGGATTGAGTACTGCGCCATGGAACGTCAAAGGTAAGAGGCGCAGCAGGAAATGCAAAGCGCCTATTCACCACAGAGACACAGAGGGGTGCATGTCAGTAAATGCGTGGCCCAGAGCGTACCGCGGGCGTCCCGCCCGCCTTCGTCCTCGCGCCCTGCCAGCCTGCCACGAGCGGGCGGGACGCCCGCGGTACATTTGCTGA
>JBEKKG010000710.1:0-4358 GCA_050010835.1 Planctomycetota bacterium | reverse complement strand
ATGTCAAATTTCCGTTCATCAATCAAATTGGCTGCCTTGTTCATAATTTTGACTCTTTCTTGCCACCCCATTTGACTCCACGTTGAAAAAGCCTTTTTAGCAGTTGCGATTGCAATCTTGGCATGTTCTTGAGTGCCAACTTGGAATTTTCCCACTGTTACTGAGGTATCGATGGGACTGTGATGTTCGAACTCTCCAGCATCTGCAGCAGATCGACCTCGAAGAAAGGAGAGAACGCGCGAAGCAGCTGCAGCGCGTCTTCGGCGAGGCGCTGAGCCGCGTGGGGCGCGCGGTGATGATCGTGTCGCCGTGGGACAACCCCGCGAACACGTCGCGCATGGTCTCAGATTCGGTGAGCAGCCAGATCAGGCGGTCCCAGCCCACCGCGATGCCTCCGTGCGGCGGCGCGCCGTACTGGAAGGCATCCAGCAGGAAGCCGAACTTCTCCTGCGCTTCCGCCTCCGAGATGCCCATCGCGGCGAAGACCCTCTTCTGCGTCTCCTGATCGTGAATCCGGATGCTGCCGCCGGCGATCTCGTAGCCGTTCAGCACCAGGTCGTAGCGGTAGCAGAGGACGTCCTTGAGCGGGCTCTGGAGCGAGTTGTCGCCGGCGCCTTTTTCGAGCGCGGCGAGGCTCTGCGGCTGCGGGCGCGTGAAAGCGTGATGCGCCGTCACCCACTTCTTCTCCTGCTCGTCATATTCGAAAAGCGGCGGGTCCACGACCCAGAAGCAATCCCACTTGCCGCCGCAACCGAACTCGGGGATGAGGCCGAACTTCCTGGCCAGGTGTACCCGCAGGTTGGCCATGACCGTGTGTACCAGCGCCGGCCTGCCGAACTGGAAGAAGAGCGTGTCGCCGGCCTGGCCTCCGCAGGCTTGGGTGATTTCCGTGCGCATTTCAGGCGTGATGATCTTGGTCAGCGGAGACTGCGCCCAGCCGCCGGACTCGTCAACCTTGGCCCAGGCCAGTCCCTTGGCGCCCATGCCCTTGGCGAAGTCCTCGAGCTTGTCAATCTGCGCGCGCGGGAACTCATACTGCGCGGGGATGCGCAGGCCCTTGACGATGCCGCCGCTGTCCACGGCGTGCTTCATCAGCTTCATCCCGCCGCCGCCGTGTTTCTTGACGATGGCGGTGAGTTCCACGTGCTCCCAGCCGAACCGCCGGTCCGGCTTGTCATTGCCATAGCGCCGCATGGCCTCTTCGAAGGGCAGGCGTTCCAGCGGCAGTTTCAGCTCCACGCCCTTGCAGACTTTGAGCAGCGCGGCGATGAGGCCCTCGACGACCTGGAAGACGTCGTCCTGCTCGACGAACGACATCTCCACGTCCACCTGGGTGAACTCGGGCTGGCGGTCAATGCGCAGGTCTTCGTCGCGGAAGCAGCGCACGATCTGAAAATAGCGGTCCGTCCCCGCCACCATGAGCAGTTGCTTGAAGAGCTGCGGGCTTTCGGCCAGGGCGTAGAACTTGCCTTTGTTCAAGCGGGAGGGGATCAGGAAATTGCGCGCGCCGCCGGGCGTGTACTTGACCATGAACGGCGTCTCAACCTCGATGAAGCCTTGCGCCGACATGTAGTTGCGCGCTGTCTGGGCCGCCACGTGCCGCGCGGTCAGGATCTGCTGCATGGGATTGCGGCGCAGGTCCAGGTAGCGGTATTGCAGGCGCACGTCGTCGTTAGCCGTCAGATCGTCCCGGATTTCAATGGGCGGCGTGGCGGCGCGGTTGAGCACTTCGAGCGCGGCGACGACGACATCCACCTCGCCGGTGGGCAGCTTGTCGTTGCGCGTGCCTTCGGGCCGCCGGCCTACTGTGCCCTCAACCTGGATGACCCATTCGCCGCGCAGCTTGGCGGCTTCATCGTGCAGCGTGCCCGAGCGCTTTGGGTCGAAGACGAGTTGCGTCATGCCATAGCGGTCGCGCAGGTCTATGAAGATGACGCCGCCCATGTCGCGGTTGCTGTGCACCCAGCCGGAGATCCGGACGGTCTTTCCGATGTCGCTTTCCCGCAGTTCGCCACAGGTGTGGGTGCGGTACTTGTTGGGGTGCGCTAAGGGCATGCCGTGACTCCTTGAATTCTGTTCGCCGACCAAAAACAAAAACGGCCCTCATGCCGTCCCTGGACTTCTGGGGACGGCCCCACGGGGCCGCTGCATAGGATAGGCGGAGCAGGAGAATGCGCAAACTGAAAACCGCAGTAGAGAACACAGTGTCTGCCCCGCTGCCGATAAGTGAACTGGACAGTTTGCCCAGGCAAATCTATAGTCGTTAGTGAAGGGGCTGCTATGAATGAGAAAACCGAAGGCAATGGACGATTGGTTCGGCAGATCAAGCTGCAGAATCTGCTTTCCTTCGGGCCCGAAACCCCGCCTTTGCCGTTGGAGAATCTGAACATTCTCATCGGCCCTAACGGCTCGGGCAAATCGAATCTTATCGAGGCGCTGGCCCTGATCCGCAGCACGCCCGGCGACATGCGCGCTGTGGTGCGGCGGGGCGGTGGGACAGCAGAATGGATTTGGAAGGGACAAATGATTGCGCCGGCTACGATTGAGTTGGTGGCCAACGGCCCCAAAGAGATTTCGTCCTTGCGGCACACTCTGGAGTTTCTGTCGGGAGAACAAGGATTCTTGCTGGCAGACGAACGGATCGAAACCCAGACAACAGGCGCAAACGGGGGCCCAGCGGCTTTCTCCTGCCGCTGCCATCGCGGCGTGCCAACTCTTCGCAGGGGAGCGCAAAAACCACGGGTGCTGGCAAGCCCTATGACATTTGGTATTGACGCATCGGTTTTGTCCTGGCTTCGTGATCCGGAGGCGTACCCTGAACTTTCCTTTCTAGCCGAATTCTACAAGCAGATTCGCATCTACCGGGAATGGGCACTCGGCCGTAGTTCGGTGTTGCGCCAGCCGCAAGCTGCAGACTTGCGGAACGATCGGCTGGAGGAGGACCTTTCTAACATAGGCCTGTTTCTAAGCCTGCTCTGCCGCAACCCGAAGACAAGGTCGGCCATCTTGAACGGCCTGCGCGACCTCTATGACGGGGTAACTGGTTTTGATGTGTTCGTCCAAGGGGGGGCGGTGCAGGTCTTTCTTACGGAGGGTGATTTTGCCATACCCGCCACTCGTCTGTCCGATGGCACATTGCGTTACCTGTGCCTGCTCGCGATCCTGTGCGACCCGGCGCCACCTCCGTTAATCTGCATCGAGGAACCGGAATTGGGCTTGCACCCCGACATTTTGCCCAAACTGGCAGATCTTCTGGTGGCCGCCTCCACCCGCACGCAGCTCATCGTCACCACCCATTCCGACATCTTGGTTGACGCCATGACCGAGCGGCCGGAGGCCGTGGTCGTCTGTGAGAAACACGAACGCAAAACCGAGATGCGCCGGCTCAAACGGGATGAACTGGCGAAGTGGTTGGATAAATACCGGCTCGGACAGTTGTGGACAGAAGGCCAACTCGGGGGGACGCGCTGGTGAGCGCGACTGTCTATCTGGAGGGCGGCGGCGACTCCAAGGAACTTCGCGCCCGTTGCCGCGAAGGTTTCAGCAAACTGCTGGAGAATTGTGGTTTCAAAGGCCGCCTGCCTCGGCTGACTGCTTGCGGCGGGCGGCGCGCGGTCTTTGACCGCTTCACAGTTGATCACCTGAGCAAGGGCGCGACGGACTACGTGGCCATGATCGTTGATAGCGAGGATCCCCTAGCGTCCCTGGATGCCACCTGGGAACACCTGCGCAACCGTGATAAATGGGAGAAGCCCGCCGGTGTAGTTGACGAGCAGGTTTTGTTAATGACGACCTGTATGGAGACCTGGATCGTCGCGGACCGCAAGGCGCTGGCCTCGCACTACGGGGCTGAGCTTCAAGCCGCTGCGCTGCCACCTCTCGCTGGCTTGGAGCAACGCCCTCGCCACGACGTCCAAGACAAACTCGCTCGTGCGACCCGCAATTGCACCAACGCTTACGAGAAAGGCAAGCGCTCCTTTGCTGTGCTTGCGGTGCTTTCACCAGATGCCTTGCAGCAATACCTGCCGAGCTTTGCCCGCGCTCGAAGGATTCTCGACGAGAAACTGTGAGGAGAGGGCGTTGGGCGGGGGTGCAGTTTCTCTCTTAGGGGTAACCCGCAAGCAACTCGCGACGGCAATCTATGCCTCACCTCTTCACCCCCTCACCGTTCTCCCACTCAGCCCTGCACCGTGCAAAAACCGTGGTACAATGCCAGGATGTACCGCCCCTTGGCCTGTCTCTTTCTTGCGTGCGCGCTGGCCTGTGGCGCAGATGCGCCACCGCAGGCCGCGTTCCCGCTGTGGGACGGCCAGGAATCCATCGAGCATTACGCCAAACGCACAAACCTGCCGCCGGCA
>JBEKKG010000709.1:0-4361 GCA_050010835.1 Planctomycetota bacterium | reverse complement strand
TGCCTGCTCGGGCTGCTGCTCGCGGCGCAACTTTGCGTTCAGGTGTCTACGGGCTGGACGTGGAAGTTCGATGAGGGCCCCCCTTCTGGACCTTTCCCCAACCGCAATACTGCGGCGCCGCTCCTGGTCATCCTGGGGGCTTCCTTTTTCTCACTCGTTGGCACGAGCCAAGGCCTGAAGAAACTCGCGCTCCTGTGCCTCGGACTCGTGGTGGCCCTGTGCGCGTGCCTGACCGCTTCCCGCAATGGCTTGTTCCTCCTGCTTATCCTGCCGTTGTTGGCGTTGCTGCCGCGCCCCACGTGGCGACGGACTGTGCTGGCATGTTTGCTCTTCGTTTTTGGCGTCACAGCCGCGCTATTCGCGCCCCTGCCGGGCCGGAACGGCACGCAAAGTGAATTGTGGCAGCGGGTGGCTGCAACGCGGCAGGCTCTGCGCGACTGGGATTGGCACGAGTTCTCCAGCGGCCGCACGGACGTCTTCCGGAGCGCGCTGACAATCAGCGGCAAGTTCCCGCTGGCCGGATCCGGGCCGGGCACGTTCATGCGCGAGACTCAGCCCACACCCCGGCTCAAACTGGGCGACATGCGCGGTGAGTTCACTGTCACGCGCTGCCAGGATGAAAAAGGCCGCTTCCTCGAGGTCCGCCTGGTAAAGCCGCCCGCTGCCGGGCTGGCGCTGATTGAACTCCAGCACGAACTCGCCCTCCCAGCGCGTCCCGGGCACACGTTCGAGTTGCGCGCCACGGCATGTATCTCCAGGGGCTCCACAGGGTCCTTGTTCTATCAGGACCAGACCGCCGCAGGTTGGCACAGGACCTCATGGAAAGTGACAGCAGAGAAATGGGAAAGGGTCCAAGGGACCGGTGCGGTTCGCGTCGGCATACTGGTTGCGAACGCTGGTGTATCATTTGCGCCCCAGAGCGCTGCGGAATACCTGCGCCTCCGAGAGCTTAGTTTTCTGCAAGACGATTTCTCGGACTGGCTCGGACCAGACCGGGTTTCCGCACAGCAACTGTCTGCCACGGCAGGCCCGCCGAATGACACTTTATACGCCGCGCATTCCATGCCGCTGAATCTTCTGGCCGAGATCGGACCGCTGGGCATGTTGGCTTGGGTCGGGGTCTGGATTGTGCTGCCCGCGATCGCCCTTGTACGCTGGCGCCGTGGCAACCTGGCGGCGCTTGCCCTGCTGCTGGCTGGAGTGGCGAACATCTTTGATACGGTATGGCTGTGTAGCGGTGCCACCACGTTCTTTGTGTTGCTCGTTGTCCTGGCCTGCTGGGAATGCCGGGAAGCATACGGCCTCGAAAGCACCCGGGGCGCCGCACCATAGCGCTGCCCCGCGTACAAGTGCCGGCGCAGCATTATCTTCGGAATCCACGGTGAGGATCGAATTACTTGCCAGTTCCGTTTGGAGCCTGGGAGATTCGTCTCCCTGCGCCTGAGGCCGGCCGGCGCATCAAGCAGAAGAACGTGGCCAGCAGAGCGCCAATCAGCGTGGCAAGCACGGCCCGCAGGGCCATGTAGCGCGACTGGGCTTTCAACGCTGGAACTGCCGGCCGAGCAACCTGAACTTCCCCCATGCTCTGCTGCGTTGTCTCCACTTCCGCCCGGTTGATTAACTGCGAAATCTGAGTGTGCAGCTCAGTCTGGTGGGCTATCTCGCGGACGAGCGGGGCGAGCTGTAATTTTGACTCGCGGCGCAGGTTCTCCACAGCGGTGGCCGTTTGGGCCTTGATCTGGGCCTCGTCCAGCGCCTGCTGCTGTTCAAGAGCCCTGCGGCCGACTTCGCGCTCGGCCTGCAGCAACAGCAGCGCTTGCGCCTGCGTGTGCTCGAGTGTCTTCAGAGCGGCGTCGTCGGCTTGAACCGTTTTGTCCATGGCGATGGCTTCGTCATGCACAGACTTCAGGCGCTCCGCCACCTGTTTGGCGAGCATAGTCATGGGCTCAACCTCTGTTTTCAGGTTCACCAGGTTAAGGCTCAAGGAGTCATACAAAGGATTGATCTTCTGCTCCACAAATCCGCCCGCAGGCGGTTTTTCTCCGCCGCCTGGCTGGGAGCGCGCCGTTGACTCCTCACTGGCGGACTTGCGGACGGTCAGAAGCTGTGGGACCTGCGCTATCTCCAGGGCCAGCTTGTCAATCTGCATGAGTCTTGCCTGCAGATTCTGCGAGATTGCCGCCTGTTCCTGGCGCAAGGCGATTTCCAGTTTCTCCAAGGCATCGACCTGGACCCGTTGCCAATCCAGGCTTGGCCGGTCGCGCTTCAGCGCGGCCAGCGCAACGCGGTTATCGGCCTCCTTGGCATCCACCAGCTTGGCCGTTTCCCGCAGATATTGGCCGAGCGCATCCGCCGTGGCTCGATAGTGCCCAACCAACTGGTTATGGGATTGGGTCTGGAGTTCGATCTCCTGCTTGCCAGATTGTGCTTCCATACGGTTCTGTCTCGTTTCTGACTCGACCAGTATGTTTTTTGACGAGAGGAAGTCCTTCTCCAAGGCCTTGGTGGGGTTTTCGGTAGCGGCCTCTTTGGCCTCCTTTGTGAAAACGGCGGCCCAAGTTGCAGCTATGGCGGCGGCCTTGTTGCTGTCGGGATAGGTCACGGAGGCCTCCAATATAGAAGGAACAACGCTTCCCACCGGGGCAACTAGCAGCTTCGACTGGAGATCCTTCAGGATTCCATTGTCATCAACGGCGAATTCTTCATCGGCGGCACAGATGCCTTTGCCGCGCAGTTCCGCCAGCGTCTTGTCTACGACAGCGTAGGATTCGAGCAACTTCTGGAAACCTTGCGGGGAATACCGGCTGTTGGAGGGCAATACCAGAATGACCTTGGACTTGTATAGAACTGGCACCGTCAGCCAAGCCCAGCAGGAATAGACCAGACCGCATAGAGCAGCGCAACAACAGATAAACTTCCAGGAACTTACGAAAACAATGACAATATCTCTAAAATCTATATCCCTCTCAGAGGCAGGATAGGTCGCTGTATCCTTGAAAACATCTGCGCTTTCTGACTCTCTTGGCTGCATGCCTGTCCCCACTGATTCCGGTTTGAACGTCACCTGTGCAGATGATAACAACCGCAAGCTCTTTCCGCAACCCTCTTATGGAAACATAAGCGGGTTCGGGTCTGTGTCAGTTTAGTTGCACAAAATCCTCGTAGTCTGGGGGAGGCCAACGGCGTTGCCAGCGGCCGTCCTCGGACGCGCGTTCGCAGATGAGCGTCGCCATGGCCTCAGCACCCTCTGGGGTCCAGCGTTTATTCGCAGCCTTCATACGAACCCCAAGGCGTTTACAGGCGGCTTCTGCGTGACCACTGCCGATGGGCAAGCCTTGCTTCTTGTAACGCGGGTAGTCCATGTGTGCCTGGTATTCCTCAATATAGTTGATGTGGGTCCACAGGATGCGGCCGGGACTATTGGGTGGCAGGTCGGCCGCGGCTGCTGGCCGGGGCGCGTGTCGTTCGGCCGCTGCGCACAGTTCACGCAGCAGCTTGTCCCGTTTCCCGTCGTGCAACAAACCCTTCCAGCGGTGGCGGAGTTTGTGGTACTCCTTGCCTGGCGGCTGAACTTGTGCCGCGCACTCCGCCAGCCGTTGGCTGACGTGGGTGAAATCAATCCCCCACTCCAGAGCGGGGAACTGTTCGGCCCACATACCTGGTAAACCATGCCCAGCGTCGGAGAGGCACCACACGCGTTTGGCTTGGTGCAGACCCCGCCGTTCACTTTCTGCGTGCAGGTACGGACCAAAGAGCTTGATGTCGTCGAAGCTCGCGACGTAACTTTGCGTCAGTGTCTGCGGTTCTTCGTACTCACCATTGCGCTTGAAATGCCCTGGCAAACAGCGCGCCACTACGCCGACCTTACATTCATGCCAGCCCCGATCGCGTTCCTCCTCCGGCAACTGGGCCTGTTGCGCCTTTTCCTCCTTGGTCAGGCGATAGCGAATCTTCACCGCATCGGCTTGCACCACCAGCAATTCGGCCGGCTGCGCGGGGTGTTCGTCCGTGCTGTGCGCCAACGCCTCCGCGCCGTGGCGCTCTGCCAGCACCTCACCGCCCACCGTTTCACTGACGCGCTCAAGCGTCTTGAACGAGGTGAGCACACCCAGCGTCCGCAAGGGCGCCACGCCGTCCCGGAATTCAGAGTCGCTGCCCAGTTCGCTCAAGGCCTGCCGCAGCCGTGTGCTTTGCCTGTGCTCCCCCAGCGGGAAGAGTTCCTCCGAGGGGGAAAAAGCCGTGCTCGCAGGCACGGCAGTAGCCATACTGGCGCTCGACCTCCACGGGCCCACGTATGGTTTGCAGCCCATGCGCCTTCTCAGACCACTGCAGTTTTCGCCCACATCCGGCACAGGATTCCG
>JBEKKG010000708.1:0-4378 GCA_050010835.1 Planctomycetota bacterium | reverse complement strand
GTTGCCAAATTGCCCAAGGACTCCGCGATCGTGATTTATTGCGGCTGTTGCCCATGGAGCAAGTGCCCCAATATCGCCGCGGCCTACGATACCTTGCATGATCTCGGCTACACGCGCATCAAAGTGCTGTACATCGCCAAAGACTTTGGCACTGATTGGGTCGATAAGGGTTATCCCGCCACCCAGGGCACATGAACCGCTCGCTGCGAGCGATGGCGGCAAGCGGCGCCCTGGCGCTGCTCAAGAACCTGAAAGACAAGTACAGCGGGGCCAAATGGTGGGACGCCCACAGCGGCGAGTTGGCCAAGACGGAACGCGAGGTCCAACGGCAGCTCGACGAATACAACAACGAAGTGGCGGGCGCGCTTCAGGAGGTGGCCAAGGCCGGCGACCTCAAGAGCCTCGACAAAATCGAAGCGGCCTGGAAGGCCAAGGCCGGCACCGCCGAGGCCGGCACTGACGGCAAATGGACCCTGCTGGAGCTCGTTTCGATGCGAGCCGAATCCGGCGCCGCCATGGCGCTCCAGAATGACGGCTCCATCCTGGTCAGCGGCAACAATCCCGCGAAAGACCGCTATATCGTCGTGGCCCGCACGCTTTGGAGCGGGATCAGGGCGTTCCGGCTGGAAGCCATCCCTGATGCGTCCCTGCCCAACAAAGGGCCAGGCCGCAGCCCTGGCAACGGCAACTTTGCACTATCCGCGTTCAAAGCGGAATATGCGCCGCTGGACAACCTGGCCAAGACGCAACAGGTATCCTTCAGCAAGGCCACCGAAACGTACGGCCAGCGGGAGAACCTGGCCAGCCAAGCCATAAACAACCGCGAAGACACCTGGTGGGACGTGTTCCCGGAGGTCGGCAAACTGCAGGTCGCTGTCTTCGAGACCGCCACGCCAATAGGCAGCGAAAAAGGCGTCAGCATCACCTTTACGCTGGCTTTCCAGCATCACAATCAACATGGCCTGGGCCGCTTCCGCCTCTTGTTGACCACTGCGCCAACCCCGCCCGACGCGAAGACTCCGACAGGGGAAGTCAATCCGCCAGGGGCGCCGGGCGATGAACTGGGGGCCAAGCCGGCCCAGCAGATTCTGGCCGCCGTGGGCAAGGCCCGCGCGCACATCACTGAGCAACACCGCGACAAGAACGCGGTTCAAATCAAAGAGCAACTCGACATCCTGGAAAAACAAATCAAGTTCAAGTCGCAGCCCCAGGCGCAGCTCACGAAGACCTTCGAGACGCTTGAGGCCGAACTGGCAAAAGACCCGGTGCTGGCCGAAAAGATGGTCGAGCGCGTGGCCGGCTTGCGCTTTGACCTCAGGCTGTCCAAGGATGGCGAACTGACCCTCTACAAGGGCCAGGTCAAGCAAGTGGGGAGCGTCGCGGAGGTCACCTACGACTTCTCGACGATCGAGCAATTCCAGGCCTGGATCTGGGACAACCCCGGCAACGCCGGCAGCGTGGAGCACGACCCCAAGAGCAAACTGGTCCGCATCAAGGTCACCGGCCAGCATGACTGGACCGGCAAGGACCGCAAGAACACGCCTATTTTCCGCTTGCCCTTTTACTTCATGGCCGACAACTGGGCTGTGGAGGCCACCGTCTCCCTGGTGAGTGACGGCGGCAAGCAGAACAAGCCGGATTACGGCATCCTGGTCTGGGATGGCGGTACGGACGCGGTCGGCCTCAGCGTCAAGGACCAGGGCAAGGAGATGCTGGCGCAGGTGGCCTTCAGCGCGCCCGGCAAGGCCAAGGCTACGGCCCTGGCGGCGAAAACCAAAGAGCGCATGGTCCTGCGCATGGATTGCCAGCAAGGGACGGTCAACTGCACGGTGACCGGCCCAAAGGGCCTGCCCGCGCGTTTCAAGGAGAAACTGGGGTTTGAGCCGCACTACGCCGGGCTTTTCGTCAGGACAATGGACGGCGGCGAGAACGCAACCGTGGCGTTCGAGAACGTGAAGATTCTCGGCTTCCCCAATAAGGAAAAACTCAAGGAACTCGCCGACAGCGCCCGTGCCGAGATTGTGGAGGTGGCGAAGAAGCACGCCAAGGGAGAGCCGGTCAACATCGCGCACTTGGGCCATGCGGCGAGCCGCAGTACCTGGAAACCCGATGCCGCCCACGAACCTGCCGCGGCGATAGACAACAATCCGAACACCTACTGGGACGAAGAACACGACAAGCCCGAGTACCGTTTTGCCGTCACCTTCGACCAGCCCCACACCGTGAACGCCATCAGCATTTCCGGCTACGAGCAGCACAACGGCGCTCCGAAAGACTTTGACATCCTGGCCGATGGGAAAGTCGTGCTGCCAGTGCGCAATGCCAATTACACCGGCAACCAGTTGCGCGTGGAATTCCCCGCCACGCAGTTGAAAGATCTGGAGCTGAAAATCACGGCCTGCCACGGCCACTCGCCCACCATCCGCGAACTGGGCATTTACGAACCTTGAGCCGTTCCTGATCGCCCCTCCCCTTCCGGGAGGGGGCTTTGGAGTGCGGCGCTTGGGCGCCGCTTTCCCCTCCCCTTGCGGGAGGGGGCAGGGAGAGGGGGACAGCAGCGCACATGCAGCTTATCTTCGAGCAAATCCGCACCGGCGGCGACCGCAATTTCGGATACCTGCTCGGCGACCGCGCCGCAAAAAAGGCGGTGCTGGTGGACCCATCTTTCACACCCGAAGTGCTCGTGCAGCGCGCCCAGGAACAGGAACTGGCGATTACGCACATCCTCAACACGCACGGCCATCTGGATCATAGCAACGGCAACAGCCGCGCCGCGCAGTTGAGCGGCGCGCGGATCGCCGCGCACCGCAGCAGTTCGGTCTTGTTGGACTTGCCCTTGGAGGACGGGCAGGAACTGGCTCTCGGCGCGCTGCGCCTCAAGTTCATGCACGCGCCAGGCCATTGCGACGACCATCTTGTGATCTATGAACAGGAGTACGAACTGCTTATCACAGGCGACCTGTTGTTTGTCGGCAAGATAGGCGGCACGGGCAACGACGTGGATGCGCGTGTGGAATGGAACAGCTTGCGCCAGGTGCTGGAGGCCTTTCCGGAGCACGCTACGGTCTGGCCGGGCCACGATTACGGTGCGCGGCCCAGTACGACGCTACGGCTGGAGAAGCTCTCCAACCCTTTCCTGCTGTGCCGCAGCCTGGCTGAGTTTCTGCGGTTGAAGGATGACTGGCCCATCTTCAAGAAGCTGCACGGCCTGAGGTAGCGTTGTTCCGCCTTCCACTTGACTTGCGCCGGCCAGGGTGTTCAACTGGGTGTGTGGTTGCCGTGGGCGATTAGCTCAGCTGGCTAGAGCACCAGCTCGACAAGCTGGGGGTCACTGGTTCGAGTCCAGTATCGCCCACCATTTGCGTAGTAAGGACTTGCAAGAATCCAGACCTTACGCCAGAAGGCTTCTTTTCGTCAACAGTAGCCACAACGGTCACCATATTTTCAGCGCCCGCAGCCAGTGGTAGGGCTTCCAGGCGCTTTGCTCCCGCCAGTTCCCGGCTCCCGGTCAAGATTTCATAGACGGCTTGACTTGAAGCTGCCGGGTCAACAATCCGCGCGTCAAGGTAGTGCAGTTCTTCAATATCGCCGCCGCGGTGCCCTACTTGCGCCTTGATGCTGTCCACGTTCACTCCGGCAGCGCGTGCCCAGCTTATGTGCGTGTGACGCAGCGCATACATGGGCCGATTCTCAAGGGCGGAGTCAATGTGGGGCTGAAGCTCTTGTACAAGGGCCTTGACCGCGTTCTGACGTGCCTCACGCGCTGCGAGCTTGTCGGTTTTCTTGGCCGGCGCGCCGTCAAACCCTGGGAGCTTCCCGGCATAGATGGCGAGCGCAACTTCTACGGGGTTGGTGTGGGCAGTGTGCGGGTTGTCCTGGGGCCACTTCATCCGCACGAAGGCGAGAATAGCCGCACGCCTGAATATGTCCCGCGTTCTCCACCTGTCCGCGCACTCGCCTTGTGGTCCCACAAGTAACGGGTCGGCGGGGCCGGCCTGACGCAGCGCAACGTAGCGCGCCAGTTCTGCCGCCAGTCGCGCGGGTATCATGCAGCGCCCGTTGTGCTTGTTGCCGTGGCCCGCTGGCAACTGTATCCGGTCGCCGCGCAAATCCTTGACTTTGGCCGCGAACAGCGCGCCGGGGCGGTTGCCTGTTACGAGCATGGTCTTGAAGACGATTGCCGGCGGATAGGGCCTGTCGAGTAGCGCGTCCATGTCATCGGCGGCGGCAAGGATCGCGCGAATTTCGTCGGGGCTGAATGCCTGTCGGCGGGCTGGGGCCTCGGTGATCGGCAGCCGCTTCCATGAATGCAGCGGGTCATACGGGAAAAGTCCGATGGATGCCGCCCACGCGGAAACCTGCTTTAGTGGCGCTTGAA
>JBEKKG010000707.1:0-4388 GCA_050010835.1 Planctomycetota bacterium | reverse complement strand
GGCGGATTCCAGACGCCGTCGAAGCTGACCGCCGGCACGTACCCCTACCGGCTGTTCATCGGGGACCTGAATGGCAACGGCAAGCCCGACCTGGTTGTGGGAGCCAGTAACTCCCACGCCGCTTACACGCTCACGGTCCTTCTCGGCACGGGTAATGGCAGCTTTCAGCCGCCGGCTACGATATCCACGCTGTACGGTCCGTCCGGGATTGTGCTTCAGGATTTCAATGGAGACGGCAAACTGGATCTGGTCGTGAGTCACTGCTGCGGCGCTACCGACATGACCTATCTGCAAGGCAACGGCGACGGAACCTTCTTGCCGGAGGCCCATTTCAACGGCGGCGCCAACCCGTTCGCGGTGGCCGCAGGCGATCTCAATGGCGACGGCAGGCCGGATCTGATCATCGGGGGCACTCAACCGCTGTCTCTGACGCCGCTGCTGAACAGCGCCGCGATCGTGGTGACCTCAGCGGCCAGTTACGCCGCTCCGCCGGTTGCTCCCGGCATGCTCGCTGTCATCTGGTGGAACGGAGGCCCCGACTTTGCCACGGTCACGCTACACGCGCCCTCTGTGCCTTTGCCCACCTCGATGGGAGGTGTTTCGGTGACCATCACAGACGCCAACGGCACGTCGGCCGACGTGTCCCTGCTTGACGTTACCCCGAGGCAACTCAACGTGGTGATTCCGGACGCGACCCAAGTTGGAACCGCAACCGTTACCGTCAATGGCTCCGACGGAACGGCGCATAGCTTCAAGGTGACGATTGCGGCCGTCGCTCCCGGCCTGTTCTCGGCCAACGCGCAGGGAACGGGGTTCGCGGTCGGACAAGCCTGGAACGTGAGGGCGGACGGTTCCTACACCATCACCGATCTGTGCTGCGCGGCCGGAGGGGTCGGCATCCCGATCAATATGGGAGCGGCCACGGACACGACTCTGGTGGTGCTGTATGGCACGGGCCTGCGGGGGCGGACGAGCCTGGCAAACGTTAGCGCCACGGTCGGCGGTCAGACCGCCAGAGTGGATTATGCGGGTCCGCAGCCGACCTATGTGGGGCTCGACCAGGTCAACCTGATCTTGCCGCGCAGCCTGCGGGGCCAGGGGACGGTGTCCATCGCACTGACGGTGGACGGCCAGACGGCCAACCCGCTGAACATCGTCATGGCGCCATGACGCCGCCTTCCAGGCCTCTACAGGCGATCGCGCGCCGAACCAGATCAATTGCGTTCGCAGGATTCCTGGCCGGCGATGGAGCACCTCTTCTTCCACAGGCCGGAGGGGTATGCGTAGTTTGCGCAGAGGCATAGAGAAAAAAGCAGCCGGAATGGAGGCAAGAATCAACACTGGGTGGGTGAATTAGCGCAGGCATGAGAAGACGGAAGAAATTCAACAACTTAGACCAACCAGGATTGCCCATAGAATCAAGCACCCTTCAACCAACCTTGAACCGACCTTCAACCATCGTTGAACCACCGTCCAACCAAAGGTCAAGCGGGCCCCTTGAAGGGTGGTTCAACCAAAAGGGTACTCTTCTGTCTTCTTCCCCCCCTACCCCCCCAGCCAGCCTTCCCGAAGAGGGCAGGCTGGCTAGGGGGGAAGACGATCAACTTCCCGAATGGAAGCCCGACCGGCCAGCCGACTGGAAGCCTGGGGAGAATGAATGAGCCCGAATCTGGCACTCCAGAGGGGTGTTCCGGCGGACGTTGACGCGGAGCGATTTGTTCTTGGGTCCATCATGCTCAACGAGGCGCTGTTTGTGACCCTCCGCGATCTTCGATCCACGCCTGACGGAGAGGCTACCCGCTCGGCACCTTGAATGGTATGTCCGGGTTCTCCGCACGAATCTGCTCCAGCAGTCTCGTCGCCCGAACGAAGGCCCGGTCGCTGAGGTCTGCGGCTTCAAGCTTGCGGGGAACGGAGGGTCCCCATTTTTCAGTCGCTAAGAATCCCTTTCAAAACGGAACGCTGTCGCCGCGCCCACTCGGACCGTAGCGGGCACGGCGCCTTTGCCAGATCTCCTGGGCAAATTCTGAGCGCTGTTCGGGTGGGGTGGCCCGGATCATTTCGACCGCGGCAGGGACGCTCATCCCGCCCGACTCGCCTTTCATGGGCATGACTGCGGTGAGCCATTGGCCCAGCGACTTCGCGCCTCCGCCGGATGGGTTGTACTGCCGGGTGAGCCTGCCCAGGCCCAGTCGCTTGAAAACCACTCCCAGCTTTGTGTTGCAGGAGCGGCAATTCCAGATCAGGTTCCTGGGGTCGGTGTTCTCCTCATGGCCGTCAACGTGTCCGACCTGAGCGGAGCGCCGGCTGCCACACAGAGCACAAATGCGCGGACCCGGCGGAGGGCAGGCATGGGCGCGATACCGGAGCGCCCTGTCGGTTCCTCACGCCAGCGCCGCCCGCCCGCCGGGGTCCTCAGTCCTGGTCTTCGTCCGCGTCCTCGTCCTCCTCGGGCTGGAGGATGTCCTGGATCGCGTCGAGGTCCGCGGCGAGGTCCTCGTTTTCCTGCTGCAAATCGGCGTTCTCATCTTTGAGGTCGGCGATCTCGTCCTTGTAATCCTGAATCGTTTTTCTTGGAGCTGCCATAGTAAATCTCCCTTTTGGATTTGAGACGATTTCGAAGCCGCGCCGCCTGGCGTAGCTTTCGATACTCTCATCCGCGATCTGGTCGGCCCGGCCGGGGTCGCCCACAACGTCTCGGACGAACCGGACGGCCTTGGCCTTCCGGGACTCGATTTGCTCGCGGGGGAGCTGCTTCATCTCGCGCTAAGCATAGCCCCAAAACGCGGAAGGACGACCAGAATAGTAAGTGGGTGACAATTAGTGACTGCCGATCACGGTGTGGATTTGCCGACCGCCGTTGCGCGCAACAATTGCCGCCGTAGTCGGGGGTGGCGGTGGCGCTGGAGATGGGCGTTAACCTTCCGCGGGAAACCGGGCTCGGCATATTCGCGGGTAGACTCAGACTTCGTGTCCGTGTAGTAGTCGATGTACTTCGGGTAGAGTGTTTGCCACGCCGCTCCACCGACGCGCTCGTGGGCGGCCTGGGCAATCTTGGGGTCCGCCTTGGGTCCGGGCTTCAGCCGGAACACCCTGGCCTGGGCCTGCTGCGCGACTGAGCGGAACGCCTTGGGGTCGGCTTCGTAGAGCGTGCGGAATTCCCGCGTCAACTGGCGCGCCAACGCCATGGCGGCGCGGGACAATGCCCTTCTCAGGTCCCGCTTCCGCTCGTGCTTGGCGGGGACGGTTCCCTGGTGCTGGCGGGCCGGACGTTCGACTGGCGGGTTACTGGCAGCCGGGGGCTTGCCAATACCACCACCACCACCACCATTTAGCCAGTCCTGGAGTGGGGCAGGAAGTTGTTTCGATCCGGCGTTTCTCATAGAACCCCCGCAGAACCTTTTTGGGAAGGCTGTGGCGCGTCCATCAGGGTGCGGTAGGCCCTGACTACCGTCGCGCGTCCGGCCTGGAGGCGGGCGGCGATAGCGTTCCAGGAAAGCCGTTGTCTATCGCGCAATCCTGCCACCTGCACCGGGTCCACGTCGCCCCGGCGCGCCCTGCCGAGGGTGACACCCTTCTGCCTGGCATGTGCCATCCCCCGGCGGATTCTTTTCGAGAGGTCCTTGCCGGTCATGGCGACACTTCCACGCTTAGACCGAGGTGATCGCAGGGCGCATCCACCAGGTCCTGGCGCACTCCCAGGTAATGCTGGGCCGTGGTAATGGAGGCGTGCCCCAGGCTCAATTGGATCTGCTCCAGCGCCGCGCGCCCCTTGTGCGCGAGCTTGGCGAACGTGCGGCGCAAGTCGTGCGGAGCGAGATCCGGGGCGCCGATCTTCGCTCCGTAAAGCTTGACCACCTCGAAGATGCTCTGCGTCGTCATACTCTCGCCGGGCACCCTGCCGCCCTTGTTGGTGGCCCGGAAGATCAGGCCCGAGTTGATTCCGGCCGCGGAGGTCCATCCATCGATGGCTGCCTTCGTCCAGGAGGGCATGGGCACGGGCGGATACGGCCGCCTTTGCCCAGCATGTCAACGATGACCCAGCGGGCTTCCCGCAACTGGATGTGCTCGACGGCAAGCGCAGCGGCTTCCTTGCGCCTGGGGCCGCAGCCCAGCAGCGCGGCAAGCAGCGCCCGGTCCCGCCTGCCTTTTGTGGTTGCGGGATGGGGGGTGGAGATCAGCCGCTCGGCCTGCTCCAGCGTCAGCCACTTCCCGGTGCGGGTACCCTGTTGCTTGGCTCCCTTCACCCGCGCAATGCCGGCGGCTAGTTCGGGCGGCATCAGGCCGTTGTCGGCGGCCTCCAGCGCCAGCTTGCGGACGGCGCTCAGGCGGATGTTGATGGTGGACGCCGACAGGCCGCGCCCGGCTGTAGGCGCGCCTGCTCTCGG
>JBEKKG010000706.1:0-4393 GCA_050010835.1 Planctomycetota bacterium | reverse complement strand
CGCGGTTGAGCCAGCCGTCTTCAGTGCTCTTGATGCCTGGCGTGCCGGACTCCATGTAATCCTGCGCGTCGAAGTGGGAACGAGACATATCCGGTGAGCCGGCCGCATGGACCACGGCAAGTTGCCCCTGGTCATAGAGCGGCTTGAAGGTTGCCAGCGAAGGATGCAGGCCGAAGAAGCCATCGAGGTCGAGTACCTTGTCAGCGGGTATCGCGATGCCGGGACGCATGGCGTAGTAGTTCGGCTCGCGGTAGGGAACTACGACGTTGAGGCCGTCTGCCGCGCCGCGCTGGAAGATGACCACCAGCCGCCGGCCGGGATTGATTGCAGATTCGGCCATGACGGAGCGAACGAGGAAGCTGGGGATGGTCGCGGTGCCGGCAATTGCCAGTGCGCCGTATTCGATGAAGCTGCCGGGATCACACAGGTCTTCAATATTCTCACGAGCCGTACGCTGGTTTTTCTCATGACGCCGCGCCACCGCTTCCGGACGATTTCGCGGTGACGCGGCTGAAGGCCGGCGTGTACGGCAAACTGGCCGCCGGCGACGTGCGCGAGCTGAACCTGTGCGCGCTGAAAGGCCTGTTGGGCCGCACCAGCGGGCAACCGGTCACACTGGTCAACGCTCCGATTCTGGCCGAAGCGCGGGGTCTCGAACTGGCCGAGCACAAGAGCGAGCAGGTGCGCAACTATGCCAACCTGATCATTGTCACGGCCGAGACCGGCGGCGGCAAGGAACACGTTGTGGCCGGCACGTGCTTCGACGGCCAGGCGGCGCGCATCGTCCGCATCAACGACTTCGAGATTGACCTGAAACCGGCGCCCTTGATCCTGCTGATGTTCTACCCGGACCGGCCCGGCATGGTCGGCAAGATCGGCACCATCCTGGGCGAGGCGGGCATCAACATCGCCAACATGGCCGTGGGGCGCCGCGAGAAGCGCGGGCAGGCGGTCGTGGCCCTGACGCTGGACGATGCAGCCCCGCCGGCGGTGCTGCAGCGCATCCGCGAGGCGATTGCCGTGGACGACCTGTTCGCAATACAGTTGCCTTGAGGGCATGTAGGAGTAAAAGGAAGACAGGGAACGGCCAATAGTGTGCCGTGAGATTGCGTGTCTCAGCACCTATGCCGAGCGCAAAAGAATTCTGGGGACGACTGGTGTCTAAGGCAAGTGCGCCAACTGCCGTTCAGGAGTATCCGGAGGTCACCGAGTCTCTGCTGCAGGAGATCGTGCGCCGTATCGTTGCCACCGGCCAGCCACTGAAGATCGTCATGTTTGGTTCCCGCGCACGGGGAGACGCCCGCCCGGACAGCGATCTGGACTTGCTGGTTGTCGAGGAATCCAACTTGCCCCGGCACCAGCGTTCGCCGCGCTACTACGATGCCTTAGTAGGCCTTTTCCCCGAGGAGGACATTGTAGTCTGGACCCCAGCCGAAATCGCAGCCTGGGCGAAAGTGTCCAATGCGTTCCCCACCGTGGCCCTGCGTGAAGGAAAGGTCCTCTACGTCAATCCAGTACACGGTTGTGGAACTGCTTCCCAACAAGGGGGGCTCTGCGTGAAGGAGGAGTCCTCTATGTTAAACTATAGCGATCTGGCCAGGGGATGGGTCGCCAAGGGTGACAACGACCTCGCCACCGCGAGGCTGGTCGTCAGAGAGCAAGGCTCTCGGGATACGGCTTGTTTCCATTGCCAACAGGCTGGCGAGAAATATCTCAAGGGCCTCCTGGCCTGGCATGGACTGCCTATTCCGCACACGCACAAGGTAGAAGAGCTAGTGGCACAGTGCCAAGCCTTGGCGCCCGATTTGGGTCTGGCCAACGTGCATGTTGCCGTACTGACGCCCTACGCCGCGGACTTGCGTTACGACCTTGATTTTGCGCCCGGCCCTGAGGAAACCACGAAAGCTCTAGCCCTGGCAACTCAGATTCGCGCCGCCGTGGTGCGTCTCCTGCCGGCATCGGCTTGCCCTTGAAATTGCATAGCTGGAAGCGGCCCTGCTGCTCATTTGTTCATCCGCGCCAGCAGCGCCTTGGCGTGGGTCGCGCAGGGCAGGCCGGACGCGGCCACGCGCTCCAACTCAGCCTGGGCTGCGGGCGTCTTCAGCAGCGCGAGAATCTCCAGGGCCAGCACGCTGCGGAAATCCGCCGGCCCGCCAATGGCTTCCAAGAGCGCTCCGACACGCGCACGCACCTCGGCCGAGGGGTGCTCCGCCGCCGCCGCCAGTTCTTCACGCGCGCTCTCGCCCAGTTGCGCCAGTTCATCGCAGGCCCGCACCCGGGCCGTGTAGGCCGGGTCGTCCAGTTGGGCAATCAGACGGCGTTGCGCCGCGCGCGCAGCCTCATCAACTGCCTTGCCCTGCAGCCGCCGGCACAGATCAGCCGCGGCTTCGGCCGGCGCGACTTTCGTGAGGTAATAGTTCGCGCAGTAATAGTTGAAGGCCGCGGCGCGCACTTCGTATCCGCGTGCCCCCAGCTTCTGCCAGGCGTCGTCGAGGTTCGCGAGACCCACATTCAGCTCGCGCAGTTTCGGCGCCAGCGCCATGTCCCAGACCACCAGGCCCTCCTTGGCCGAGAGGGTGAGCGCAAACCGTCCTCCCGGGTGATATGCCACGCCGCGCGGCGGGCTGCTGAGCTGGTAGCGCCTGACCTCCACGCCGGAGTCCACTTCCCACTGCCGCAGCGTGCAGTCCTCCGACCCTGAGAGAACGTAGCGGCCGTCCGGAGAGAAGGCGTCACAGGTAATGTTGCCCGTGCCCACCCACAGCGTCCTGAGGATTTTCCCCGTGCCCACTTCCCAAATCCGCAGCCGCGGCGGATTGGGCGGCATCTGCCTCAGCGCCCCCCGGGTGGACACGCCCAGCGTCCCGTCCGGCGACAGCGCCACCGCCGCCGTGGCTCCATCGTGCTGCGGCAGCACGCGCAAGGCCTTGCCGGACAGCGCGTCCCACATGCGCGCCGTCTCGTCGTTGGCTTCGGAAAACAGCGTGCGCCCGTTCGGCGAGAAGACCAGCGCGTCCACGGTGAGCGGATACTCGCGCTCCACATCCCCCGGCAGTTTCGGCACCTTGTGGCCGGCCAGGGAATGCAGCAGCTTGCCGGTCTTCAAGTCGTAAATGCGAATGCCGCGTGAATCCGAGGTCGCGAGGTGCTCGCCATCCGGCGCACAGGCAATGCTCCGCGCGTGGCCCTCAAGTCCCCCGAACTCTCCCACCTGCTTCCCTGTCGCAAGGTCCCAGCGGCGCACGGTATGATCGGCGGAGCACGAGTAAACCGTCTGGCCGTCCGGGGCAAAACAGACCGCGTGGCACGTTTCCCGGTGCGCCTGGATGGTCGTCAGCAGTTTGGCAGTGGCCGTGTCCAGGATGCGGACCTTGCCGTCATCCCCGGCCGCCGCAGCCCGGCGTCCGTCCGGCGAAATGGCCAACTGGTAGGAACTCGGCGAGGTACTGGAGCCGAGTTCCAGATTCACCACGCCTGGATCCTCAACGGGAGCCGCAGTCAGGGCGCCGGACTGTGCTATCGCGCCGTCCGGGAGCGCCTCATTCTTACTGTCTGCGTCCTGGCCGCCGGCAGGGGAGGGTGGGGGAGGAGGAACAACAATTTCCACCGCTCCGGCGGGGACGGAGAGGAGAAGCATGACCAGCACCGCGCGCTGCGCAACCCAGCCTTTCATGTTCTCAGTATACCAGCCCCTGCCGATTTTGGATTTTAGATTTTGGATTTTGGATTGGAGCAATCTGCCGCCCCCGCGTGTGTTGCTCAATCCAAAGTCCAGAGTCCTTTCTCTGCGCTCTCTGCGTCTCTGTGGCGAATGATGCTGGCGCCCGCGCGGCAAACTTGGTATTAACACAACTGGCTAAAGGAGGCTGCGTATGCGTTCCGCAATTCTGGTTGCAGTGGGGTGCCTCATGCTCAACGCTCTTGCCGGCGAACCGTTGGTCCTGGCCAAAGGCGGCCAGACAGAATTCTGTGTCGTCGTCAGCGACGATGCCACCGAGGCGGAGAAGTACGCCGCCCAGGAACTGGCTGCCTACTTGGGCAAGCTCTCCGGCGCGGCCTTCGCCATCGAGGGCCCTGCCGCGGCCGGGGACAAGCCCGCCATCCGGCTGAAGTTCGATTCCGACTTGGGCGGCGAGGAGTACCAACTGAAGGCCGGCTCCAAGGGCCTGACGATCGCGGGCGGGCGGCCGCGCGGCGTGCTCTACGGCGTCTACGCGCTCCTGGAAGACGAGCTGGGCTGCCGCTGGTTCACGCGCGACTGCGAACGCGTGGAGAAGAAGGACCCGCTCACCGTGCCGGGCGACCTGAAGGTGCGGGTGAAGCCGCGCCTGGAGTATCGCGAACCCTACTGGACCGAAGCCTTTGACGGCGACTGGGCCGCGCGCAACCGGGT
>JBEKKG010000705.1:0-4399 GCA_050010835.1 Planctomycetota bacterium | reverse complement strand
TTCAGGATCAGGCAGGCGCGTCCGACGTGGGTGCCATCGGCATCAGAGTAATAGGCCAGGATTCCCGGGATGAGAGCCAGCGCGAGCACGGTCCAGAGAATTTTGAGGCGCACGCCTTCACGAAAGGCCAGAACGGAAACCGCAAAGACCTGCCGCGCCAGCCGGAGGCCCCTGCCGCCGGGCCAGCACAAAACCAGGATGGCCAGGCCAATCGCCGTCCACAGCAAGATAAGCGCCGGGTACGGGCTGGCTGGGTCCAGCAGAAGACACAAATAGGACCAAAGCAAAGTCAACATGATGATTTCGCCTGGCCGGTATTCATCTTCCCCTGCTCGCGCTCCACCACGCGCATGAAGAGGGCCTCGAGGCGTTCGCGGCGGCGTTGGGCGCCCAGCACCTGGCCGCCCTGGCGGGCGGCTTCGGCCTGCACCGCCTGGAGGGCGGTGTCGCTCAAGCCCCGGACCGCCAGCTCAGTGACGTCGCCGGTCTCCAGCAGCGCGCTGACACTGCCTTCGAGTTGCAGGCGGCCGCGGTAGAGCATGGCGATGCGGTCGCAAACGTCTTCGACGTCAGCCAGCAGGTGCGAGGAGAGGAGTACGGTTTTGCCCTGCCGCTTCAGGTCCAGGATCAGGTCCTTGATATCGCGCGAGCCAATGGGGTCCATGCCGCTGGTCGGCTCGTCCAAGAGGACCAGCTCCGGGTCGTTGATCAGGCACTGGGCCAGCCCGACGCGGCGCACCATGCCCTTGGAATACTCACCCAGCAAGCGGCGGCGCGCGTGCTGCAAGCCCACGCGCTCGATCAGCGCCGCGGCGCGTGCCCTGCGGACGGTGGCCGGCAGATCGAACAAGCGGCCGTAGAAGTCGAGGGTTTCCTCGGCGTTGAGGAAGCGGTGCAGATAGGACTCTTCGGGCAGGTAGCCGATCCTCTGCTTGGCGGCCACGTCCCGCGGGTCGGCGCCCAGGACGCGGACGACGCCGGAGGTGGGGAAGAGCAGGCCGAGCACGAGCTTGATCGTGGTCGTCTTGCCGGAACCGTTGGGGCCGAGCAGGCCGAAGATTTCACCGCGCCGGATCGTGAGGTCCAGGTTTTCCAGAGCGCGCACAGTGGGGCGGCCCCAGATGTCGGTGAAGTCCTTGGTCAGCCCGGAGCAGGACAGGACCACTTCGCTGCTGCCTCTGGGGACGGACTGTGCGGCTGTTTCCATGCTAACCAGGATGATATTGCTTTAACGAAAAGGGCAACCACAAAAAGGCCGGCACAGGCCAGCCCCACAGTAGCGTATACGCAGACCACGGCGGCCCGGTTCGGGACAATAGGCTTGGGGCTCGAGGCTTGAGACAGAAAGGGCCGGGATTTCAACCGCGCCTCGTATATAATGAGGATGAAAGGGGCTGGACTGCGATGAAGACCACGCGAAAGAGACGGCGCGCGAAGCAGGCCGCGCCGCAAGACATTTCCGAGAAGCTCCTGCACCCGATTACGGAAGAAGAGGCGGATATAATCCTGAGCGATCCGGAGTTGCAGGCGGAGAGCAAGCGCACTGGGATTGACCTGGGATTGCTGGTGAACGACATGCGGTTAACCGTTACTGAAAGATTGAAGCAGCTCAGGGCCGCGGCGAGATTTGTGCAGGCTTTCAGAGAAGCTGGTAGAAAGGCAGGGCTACAATAATGGCTGACTTCGAACCAGAAAACTTGATCAAGACGCTTATCCGACACCAAGTCGAGTTTGTGCTCATAGGCGGGGTGGCCGCGACCATATACAACTCCGCTTATGTGACCGTGGATGCTAACCTCTGCTACGCCCGCACGCCAGAGAACCTGAAAAAGTTGGCTGCTGCATTGCGCGAGCTCAAAGCGGAATTGCGCGGCGCTCCGCGGGGTCTGCCTTTCAAGCTGGACGATAGGACACTGAAAATGGGGCTCAACTTCACGTTTAACACGAAGTTTGGTTCATTGGACATTCTCGGGGAGGTTGCCGGCGTCGGCACGTACGACGATATGGTTGGGGACGCCAAAGCTGCACGGGCGTTCAACAACGAAGTCAAGGTTCTCTCTCTGCCTAAGCTGATTGCCTCCAAGAGGGCCGCCGGGCGGCCCAAAGACCAGTTGCTGCTCCTTGAGCTTGATCTGCTGCTGAAAACACGCGCTTGCCTTGATAAAGCGAACAACGAAAAACACGGCGGCAATACCCCCCAGCGAAACGGCTCGCGGTAATCATGGCCGAAGACGATTCCCCCAGCCCCGAAATGCAGTGTAGCTACTGCGGCAAATGGATTTATGCCGACTCGCCACGCTGCCCCAAGTGCGGGAACTACACTGATGGCCTGGGGCCATACAGCAGCCCGGAGAAAGACGGGCGGCGCCTGCCGCGGATTTACGTCATTGCAGGCTGGCTGGTGGTGCTGTGTTTCGTGGTGCCGGTGTTGATTGCGTTGCTGAGCTGGATGCTGCGCTGAGCCGCCGCTCAGGCAGTGTAATCATTCCTTTCGGAAGGCTTGTCCGAGAGATACTGGATGAATTCCCACTCGTTGCCGACGCCGTCAAGAAAGTACATTCGTCTCCGGAAGCGCTCTTGCGGAACAAAGCCCCCCTTGTAACCGGCCGCGCACAAGCGGTCGTGGAGTGCGTCTATGTCGTCCACCTCAAACCCGACATGGTTGGTGCCCGGATCTTCATAGGGTTTTCGGATACAGTGCGGCTCGCGCGAGACCTCTTCCAGCGCGATGTAAGTCATGTCATTCCCGAAGTGCTGCCAACGCTTGTGAAAGCCGCCGGCATCGGATTGGCCGCCGCCACGCACCCGAAAGTCGGCAAACGCCGTCTTCAGGAACTTCGCCACCGCGTCAATGTTCCGCACGGTGATGTTGGCATGCTCAAGTCTCACTTGTTTCTCCTAAACTGGATGCTGCGCTGATTCGTGAGGCTACCTGCGAGCCTTCGCCTTGCCATTGACGGGCACTTTCACTCCCGTGACCAGCAGAAGATCAATTATCTCAAACGAGCCATCCCGTTCATAGACTATGACGGTCCTGCCGCCTGGCGAGAAAGCCATCCATTCGGGGTGGTCTACGCGCACAGAACGGCCATCCGCCATCTGGATATAGAATCGCTGGAAGGGCCTGGCTTGATAGAGTTTGCGCACTTCCAACGTCGTCATGGCCGAAAATCCTCCAACCCCTTTCTGGTATTGTAACCCCTGCGAGGGAGTTCTGCAATTGAGATGCAGGTCTCTATTCCTTTGGCTGCTCCTCTATCTGGTACAGCGTCTCCTTGACCATGACCAGGATGTTGCCGCCGAGCGCCAACACGGCGCCGAGGCTGGGATCGCCTTTCAGCAGCTCGAAGTATTCCTTGCTGAACGTCTTGACGACCGTGGGCTTGGCGTTGGGCTTGGCGGTGGAATCCACCCACACGCCGCCGCGGTTGTAGAAAGTCCGCGTGCCAACCTGCTTGATCGCCTGGGCCTTGGCCTGCTCGACCGCCAGGGCCAGTTGCACAGCGTTATCACCCCGCCCTGCTCCATCGCCCAAGCCGCCGGGTGGTCTGCCAAACTTTGTCGACACCTCCTTGTCCACGGCCAAGGCTTCACCTACTTTCCTTAAATCCTCCAATCGTTTCGCTTTCGCGGGCGCTTCGGAGGCGGTCACGACCTCAGGTGCAGCAGCAGGTTGGTTGGCATCTGCTTCCTTGAGGCGTCTAACCTCGCTGGACAGCGCATTGGCGGTTTCACCCCCGTCCGCCCTCTCGCCTGCCTGTGACGCGGCGCGAACGGAATCCTTGCCTTTCTCGAAGACCTCCCTTTGGCGGGCCATTGCATCCGCAGGGGCCATCGGCTTCATCAACATCGTGCGATCGTCCTCAATGCCGCGCCGCGAGCCGGCAACGGGCGGCGGCCGCAGGTTCCAGTTTCTGTTCTCCATGCCGGGTTCGAGCACAAGCTGGCTGGTGTAGGGCGTGACGATGCCGTGGCGCTGTGACAAATCCACGATCTCTTTGATCATCTCCTGGTTCTGGCCGTGCAGGCGCACGTCCTCGATGAGGTGGCCGATCTTGCGCATGGCCCAGACACGCGGGAGATAGGAGTTGTCCAGGTCGCGGGCGGGCCAGGTGACCTTGAGCGGGATGCTGCGCGGTTCGCCGGCCACGTTGCCGGTCAGAGTAACGTCGCCCGGACCTGTGCCTTTGAAGCGGCCCAGCACGGTGATCTCGCCGCCGCGGTACAGCGCTGAAACGCGCTTGGGGTAGATGCTGTTGGCTCCGGCGCCGCCGAAATCCAGCGCCACGTCGGTCATTACGGGATGCCGGATCTTCTGCCTTCGACCAGGCGCCCGTTGCATCCTTCCCGGTCCCGCACTTCAATCAAACTTAACCATGGGATTCCTCCGGCGGCGGGC
>JBEKKG010000704.1:0-4614 GCA_050010835.1 Planctomycetota bacterium | reverse complement strand
TATAATACGTATGGCGGCGCGAGGATTCGGTTTTGGAGAAGGCTCTATGGGGGCTATGGACTGCTTAACTCAAAGGCCAGCAAGGAGATAACTTTTTTTAATTTTTCTCCGGATTTTTTTCAAGGCCTGCTCCAAAGCCACCAGGTTATATCCTATACTATAAGTTGATGTAATCACAAGTAAGGGGTACGGACTTGAGGCGTAAGCCAAAGGATAGTAAATGCACGAGGCAGAGCGTACCGCGGGCGTCCCGCCCGCCTTTGCCCTCGGATTCTGCCAGCCTGCCACGAGCGGGCGGGACGCCCGCGGTACATTTACTGACATGCACCCGGTTTGTGATTCTTGTCAAGAAAAGCCTTGACTTTCTTATAATGGCTGGTCAGATTATATGGTTTAGCTGGTTTGTAATGAAGGTGGGCGGCTGGGGAGGCAGCGTGGCGGTAATACGATTTGGGCAAATCGTGTTACTGAAGGATGGAGGGGGAAAACATGAGTTCCGGCCAGCGGCAAAGTGTAACGTGGAATGCGTTGCTCGCGGGCGCGGTTCTGTTGGCCGGGGGCTTCGTGCGGAATGCCGCCCGGCGCTGGCCTTGAAGCGCTGTTTGACTATAATCGAAGCAGGAAAGTGAGGTGGCGTGTGTCCACGAAAGAAGCCTTGCTCAAGGAAATAGAAAGAATCCCGGAACCTGTTCTGGATGAGGTGTTGGATTTTGCCCAGTTCTTGAGGGCCAAGCTTCGCGAGAATCCGGTTCCGCAGCCCAGGCGCGCCCAGGCGCGGAAGCTTTCATGGGAGCAGACCTTCGCCGCAACAGCGGCTGCAAAGGAGGACTGGTCGGACTGGGATGGGGGCATAAGGGGAAGAAAATGAAAACCAAGACACCTGAAAAGGGCAATCCCACAGTACCGCCGGCGTTGGCCGAAGCAACGGCCAAGGGCCAAGGCCGCCTGCGGCGGATGGCGCAGACCCGCTTGCAGCGTTTGGCCGCGGCCAAAGGCCGAAATTGGGAGCGCATGACGGATGATGAGCGCGAACAGTTTGTTGACCAACTGCTCCACGAGGACAAAACGTGCCGCTAAAGGTGGTCTTTGATACGAACATCCTGTTCTCAGCGCTGGGCTGGCGCGGGCCGCCTTTTCGCTGTGTAGAACTGGCGCGCACGGGCGTTGTGGAGAGCGCGACCTGTGCAGAAATACTCGAGGAGTTTGCGGAAAAGCTGCAGGTAAAATTGGGCCTCGGCAAAGAGGATGCGGAGGGAGCGATCGCGTATCACCGGGGTTTCTTCCGGGTAGTGCGCATACCTGGCGAACTGCGCGGCGCCACGCGGGATCCAGATGACGACAAGGTCCTGGAGTGTGCCATTTGTGCCCAGGCACACTACATTGTTTCTGGAGACAAAGACCTGTTGGTCCTGGGTGTGTACCGCAGTGTGAAGATTGTGAAGGCGGCGGAATTCCTGAAGATCGTGGCGAAGCGAGGTTGGTAAGGAAAGGTTATCAGAAGCAATCTAGGCGGCGGGACAGCCCCGCCGTCGCACATTTCGCTGAATTGTGCGCCCCGAATCCCGATAAATCGGGACGCGGGACGGCGATTTTTCCAGAAAAATCTTGCACAGGCGCAAATGCGGGGTACATGTAACTTAGAGTTCGTTGCAAGCGGCTGCCAGCGCGCGGCCGGAATGAGGAAGTTGGCCAACAGCGGAAGGCGACCTGCATTGTGCCGGGCGCCAGGGAAACAAGGGCTGCATTAAGGAGCAGAGGCTGGAGCGCAGGTAACAACTGAGTTGACGCGCGAGCGTCAAGGAACTGCTTTGCAGAGAAACGACCAACCTGAGCCGCAAGGCTCTTGAGATAGTAAGGCAGCGACTTGAGCCGCGCCCCGAAAAAGGGGCGTCGGCCGAGTTTGCTGTTTACTACGCCCCTTGGTCGGGGTCTCTGCGAGCGGCGGCTTGGTCCGGCGCTCTTTTTTTTGTGTAGGGCGATTTGGCAAATCGCCCAACGGGAGGGGTAGCAAATGGACAGCGGGACGCGACGACGGACGGTCTCGATCTATAGCTTTTTGGCGGTTGTCCTGCTGTTACTTGCGGCTGGCGCGGCCCGCGCGGAGGGCACGTGGGGCGCGGCGGGCAGCATGGCCACCACGCGGGCGGAGTTCACCGCGACGCTGCTGCAGAACGGCAAGGTTCTCGCCGCCGGGGGCGCATACAGCAATGGCTATCTCGCGAGCGCCGAATTATTCGATCCGGGGACAAACACCTGGAGCGCGGCAGGAAGCATGGCCGCCTCGCGCTCCTATCACACGGCGACGCTTTTACCCAACGGGAAGGTACTCGTCGCCGGAGGCTATATCGACACCGTCGCTCTCGCCAGCGTTGAGCTTTACGACCCGGGAACGAACACGTGGAGTGCGGCTGCAAGCATGGCCACGGCGCGCTCGTCTCACACAGCGACGCTGCTGCCCAATGGGAAGGTATTCGTCGCAGGAGGAGGATACTGGAGCGGGGGTAGTCAGTATTCTACTGCCAGCGCAGAGATCTATGACCCGGGGACGAACACCTGGAGTGGCGCGGGCAGCCTCGCCAACCCGCGCTCCTGGCACACAGCGACGTTGCTGCCCAGCGGCAAGGTTTTGGTTGCAGGGGGATATAACGGCGGCTACCTCGCCACTGCCGAGATGTACGATCCGGGGACCAACACATGGAGTGCGGCGGGCATTCTTACAACCGCGCGCTACAAACACTCGGCGACGTTGCTGCCCAACGGCAACGTGCTCGTCGCGGGAGGCCAGGGCAACAGCGGCATCCTCCAGAACGCGGAGATTTACAATCCGGGAACGAGCACGTGGGGCGCGACGGGCAGCCTTGCCACAGCGCGCGCATCACACTCCGCAACGCTGCTTTCCAACGGCAACGTGCTCGTCGCGGGGGGCTTTAACAGCAGCGTCTACCTCACCAGCTCTGAGTTGTACGATCCTGGGGCGAACACATGGAGTCCAGCGGGCAGTCTGGCCGCCGCCCGCAGCAACCATACCGCGACCCTTCTGCCCAACGGAAATGTGCTTGTCGCTGGAGGCCGTACCACCGTCAATCCATTGTTTCTTGCAAGCGCCGAACTCTACGACTACACCGGCGGGGGAAGCTGGAGTGCGGCGGGGAGCCTCGCCACCGCGCGCTGGGGCCACATGGCGACACTGCTGCCCAGCGGCAAGGTTGTTGTCGCGGCGGGCTATAACGGAAGTTATCTTGCCAGCGGTGAGCTATTCGATCCAGGGACCAACACTTGGACTGCGGCGGGCAGCCTCGCCACAGCGCGCGGTAATCACACGGCTACGCTGCTACCCACTGGCAAGGTGCTCTACTCAGGGGGATACAACGGCGCCTTCATCGCCAGCGCCGAGGTTTACGACCCTGGTACGAACACGTGGAGCCCCGCTGGTACCCTCGCCACCCCGCGTTATTACCACACGGCGACGCTGCTGCCTAGCGGCAAAGTGCTTATAGCGGGCGGGCAAAATAACAATGTTTGGCTGAACAGCGCCGAACTTTACGATCCAGGGACAAACACTTGGAGCGCGGCGGGGAGCCTCTCCACCGCGCGCCAGTCGCACACTGCCACCCTGCTGCCCAGTGGCAAAGTTATCGTCGCTGGGGGATGGAACGGCAGCATTTGGCTCGCCAGTGCCGAGGTCTACGATCCAGGGACGAACACATGGACTCCGGCAGGCAGCATGTCCGCTGGTCGTGCCTATCACACTGCGACGCTCCTCCCTAGCGGCAACGTGCTTGCGGCAACTGGGATGACAACCGGCAATGGACTTCTCGCCAGCGCTGAGATCTATAATCCGGTGACTAACACCTGGAGCGCAGCGGGCAGCCTCGCCAATGCGCGCTATTGGCACACGGCGACGTTGCTTCCCAGCGGAAAGGTCCTCGTGGCGGGCGGCTACAACTGTAGCACGCTGGGCAGCGCTGAACTCTACGATCCGGGGACGAACGCTTGGAGCGCGGCGGTCAGCCTCGCCACTATGCGGTATAGCCACACGGCGACGCTGCTCCCCAGCGGCAAGGTGCTCGTTACGGGGGGCAGTAACGGCAGCGCCCTCGCCAGTTGCGAGCTGTACGATCCGGGCCTCGCCTTCCAGGACTCCTGGCGCCCCGTCATTACCTCCGCTTCGTCGCCTGTGGGGACAAATGGGAAGGTGGTCCTGACCGGCAGCCAATTCAAGGGCATCTCGGAAGCTTCCGGCGGCGGATACCAGAGTTCAGCCACGAATTATCCCCTGGTGCAACTGACCAGTCTGCTGAACGGCCAGACAGCGTTCCTTTTGAGCGACCCCACAACGAACTGGACGGACACGGCGTTTACTTCGGCGGCGCTGTCTGCATTCCCTTCCGGCAATGCGCAGGTCACGGTCTTCACCAACGGCATTCCCAGCCTGTCGAAGATAATCACCGTCACGCTCGCGCCCGTTATCACATTGGTCTCGCCCTTCTCTGGCCCGCCCGCGGGGAGCACGAACGCAACCATCACGGGGAACAATTTCACGGGCGCGACGGCAGTCACGTTTGGCGGCGTGGCGGCCACGGGCGTTACCGTAGTCAACGACACCCAGATCAC
>JBEKKG010000703.1:0-4400 GCA_050010835.1 Planctomycetota bacterium | reverse complement strand
TGGATGTTCTCGGTTTCGCCGCGGAAGGCATCTCGAAGGCGGGCGGGAAGCCCAACCAGTCCGTCACGCGAACCGTGCAAGCGGCCCTGGTCCTCGGCGGGGCGGCCTACCGTCAGGACATACCGGCGAATTGGAAGCTTGCGAAGAAGGGAGATAACGGGCAGTTGACGCTCAAGAAGTAAAGACAAAAGGGCGCAAAGGTCAAGGCGATCACTGTATGGGGTGGCTGACCGGATTCGCACCGGCGACCTCCTGAGTCACAGTCAGGCGCTCTAACTAGCTGAGCTACAGCCACCACAGTGAACGATGATAAATGGCGGCGTTCCGCCGCGCAAGTGGAGACCCAGCGGCTTCACAGTCCTGCGCGCTCCAGCCCGCGGCCGGATGGGCACACTCATCTCTTTCCGAGACGGTGTTCGGCGTAATACAAGCGGTAGACCCCGCGATCTACCACGCGGGTCCAGCCGCCGAGTTTCTGGCGCAATGCTTCCACGTCCTGTGGCGCGCAAGGACCGCAGGCTGTCGCGGCATCAAACAAGACGACATCCCCGCGGAATGCGGCCACGGCGTCGAGGTCCTGAAGGCTGAGTTGGCGCGCCGTCACTGGGGCGTGCGCTGCGTCCGCGGCCAACTGGGCCTGGGCGAACGCTTCCTCATGCCGGAACAGCACCAGGCGCGGCGACGGCGTGCAGAAAAGCGTCTGCAGCGCGCCCATGCTCTCGTTCAAGCTGGCCGCATGGATTTGAAAGTAGTACAGCGACAGCCCCAGGCACACGCATAGGCCCGCCAACAATGTCCAGAGCGCAATTCGTCCGCGTTCCAGTACAGGCGCCATTTCCAGGATGCCGTACCCGGACACCAGCATCATGCAGAAGGCGGGCGGGATCAGGAGGTAACTTACGGGAGCACGCGCCGCGGCGAGATACATGTAGGCCAGGCCGAAGAGCAGACACAGCCGCACCAAGTCGCTTGCAAGCCACTGCCGCAACGCGCGCCGCACCTCGCCGGCGCCGCTCTGACGCCATAAGACGGCCAGCACCGCCAGCGGTGGCAGAAGTATGATGGAGCACTTCGCCATTGCCACCCCGGCGGCGGCGGCGGACGAGACGGTGAAAAGTGAATACGATTCGAGGTACGTTCCGGAACTCTTGGCCCATAACACAATCGCGAGGAGCAGCGCGAACGCGGCCACATCAAAGACGCAGGCCACGCGCCGCCGCACGCGTTCCGCCGGCGCTTGCCGCGCCGCCCACCACTCGCAGACCGCCGACGCGAGGAATACCGTGACCGCGGGCTCTTTGGAGAGTGCGCACAACAGGAAGAAGAGCCGGCTCAAGACCGGGCGCCGGAGGCGGCACGCCAACCCCGCGGCAAAGAACAGAATTACCCACCCCTCCCCGAGCGAGCTTTGCAGCACCACGATCGGCAAGGCACGCTGCGAAAGGGCCAGGCCGAGCAGGAAGAGCAGGCTCACGCCTGCGGCCACATGCCGGTTGTGCTGCCGGATCGCCGCCGCGCCCAACGCCGCCGCGGCCGCCAGCACTCCAAAATTGAAGATGCGGAACGCGAGCGGGTCCGCGGGCAGGAAGTGATATTTCAGCAGACAGGCGAGGAACTTTACGGGGTAGAAGCGCCCCTGCTGCCAATACGTTTCGCACTCCCGGCGAAAGTCTCCCAGCAGGTCCGTGCTGCGCGGCATCCAAGAGATGTGCGACACGTCGTCCATGAAGAGCGACCATTCCCAACGCGCCGCCAGCAGGAGGACGCAGAACACAGTAAGACACAGCACGCCATAAGCCGCCAGCAGCGCAGGCGCGGCAGCCAGTCCTTGGGAAGGGCCCCCGGGAACGTTCTGTTCCGAACAACTCGGTTTCTCGGGCATCAGGGCGAATGTAGCATCCCGCTGGGAAAGTGGTAGTGCCGCGTTGAACTAATGCTGGAACGCAATTGGTGGTGGTAGGACAGCCTTTCCAGGCTGTCCGGACAGGCTGGAAAGCCTGTCCTACCCTTCACGCTCACATTCCTTCCCGCCCGTGCTCGCGGTAGTATCCCAGTCCTGCGATCAGTGTCTTGACGTTCTCACGGCTGGTGCGCGGCGCCACAGAACTGCTGGCGGCCAGGAAGAGGCCGGCCTTGGGGCCCTGCTCCACCAGCCAGCGCAGTTCTCTCCGCACATCGCCGGGTGTGCCGTGGGGCAGCGTGCGCGTGACACTCACTCCGGCGACGATGAGCAGCTCGTGGCCCTCGCGGGTCCGCATCTTGCAAATCCGCTCATAATCCATGCCGTCCTCGTATTGGAAACCCTGGAAGCCGCCCAATCCCACTTCCAGAAGGCGCGGCACCAAGGCCATCAGGTTGCCGTCACAGTGCCAGATCAGGCGCACTCCCGCGTCCAGCAGCGGCTTGATGGCGCGCGCGAAATGGGGCAGCCATAAGCGGTCCAGCGATTTGACGCCCACCAGCAGGCCGCGCGAGTCAGCCATGTCGTGGTCCAGGCGGACCAGCCGCGGCAGGCCGGCCGCGGCAATCGCGCGGGCGGCGTCGGCACTGATCTTCTCGCCCACGTCGCCTTGGAGCCTGAAGCAACGCTCCATCACCTCCGGGAACAACCCATAGGCCATAAAGTAGTTCTCGTAACCGTAGGTCGTGTAATGGAACCCCGGGAAGTACTGGAAACCGTCGTAAGGTCCCTTGAGCATGTTCAGGCCAAAGAGCTTCTGGGTCTCGACCTCCTTGTGGATCAACGAGGCAACCCGCTCTTCGGCCTGGGCATCCAGTTCTTTGCCCCACGCGGCCAAACGGGGAAAAAGGAACTTCTCCATGTGTGCGACGACGGCCTCGGGCGAATCAATCGCCATCCCGTCCCGGACAATCTGTGCGGCGCCGGTGGCGGCGCCGCGCGGCGTACCGGACTCGTAGCCCTGCTCAGTCATGGTCAAAGGGTTGTCCGGAATCCACTGGTCTATCATCGTCGCGCCTATAGCGAGCTGGAAGTCCAGGTACACACGCGCGGGGTCCTGCGGATAACTGCCGGCCGGGTGGCCGCCGAGCTCCTCCAGCAGCCCCCAGTCCATCACGTTCAGCCCGCAACAGGGGATGCCCCGCGTGGGCTTCAGGTGGATAGTGTCCCAGGCGAGGCGGGCATGCTCTTGCCATGCGCCTTCAAACAAGTGATAGCCTGACGCTGCAGCCATGTGCGTTTGCTCCGGTCCATTTCTAGGGCGCACGAGTTCATCGGACTTCACGTTCAGTGCGAGCCTGATCTTCGATTGAAAACCCTTCTTGTCAATAGCCGGTCTTTCTGCCGTAGAAATCCAGCCGCGCCTGCATAGATTGGCCGGACACAGTCATCCAACGGAGGAGGGAAGAATGGCCGCAGTAACCAGTGCACTTGTGGGCAACGCAGTTTTCGCCCAATCGGGCGGACCCACGACCGTCATCAACTCATCCATGTCCGGCGCGGTGCTCGAAGCTTTGAAACACCCCAAGGTTCTCAAGATGCTCTACGGCGCCAAGAACGGCATCCTGGGCGTGCTCCAGGAGGAACTCTTCGATTTCGGCAAGGAGCAGCTCGCGGACATCCAAGCCCTGCGCACTACCCCGGCCGCGGCGGCGGGTTCGTGCCGCTACAAGGTCAAGACGGCTGCGGATTACGCGCGCATCGTGGAAGTTTTCCAGGCGCACAACATCCGCTACTTCTTCTATGCGGGCGGCAATGACAGCATGGACACCGCGGACAAGGTCGCTCAGTTGGCCAAGGACAAGAACTACGAGCTGTGCGTGGCCGGCATCCCCAAGACCATTGATAATGACCTGGCCTGCACGGATCACTGCCCCGGCTACGGCAGCGTGGCCAAGTACAATGCCACAATGATCATGGAGTCAGGCTACGACACGGAGGCGCTCTATACCACCGACACGACCACCGTTCAGGAAGTGATGGGCCGCAACGCCGGCTGGATCGCGGCGTCGTGCGGGCTGGCGCACCGCACCGAGGAAGACGCTCCGCATCTGATTTACGTTCCGGAAATCCCGGTGTCGTTGAACACGCTGGCCACGCACATCCGCGAAGTGCTCAAACGCCTGGGCCGCTGCGTGATCGTCGTCTGCGAGGGCTGCAAGAATGAGAAGGGCGAGTACCTTGCCGAAATAGGCGGGGATTTCGGCAAAGACGCCTTCGGCCACAAGCAGCTTGGCGGGGCGGGCGAGTTCGTCGCCAACTTCATCGAGAAGGAAATCGGCGTCAAGGCGCGCCGCAACAAGCCGGGCACCTTGCAGCGCAACGGCATGCACTGGGCCAGCAAGACGGACGCGGACGAAGCCTTCGCTTGCGGCCGGGAAGCCGTGCGGCAGGCCGCCAAAGGCACGACGGGCTGCATGATCACACTCGTGCGCAAGAG
>JBEKKG010000702.1:0-4409 GCA_050010835.1 Planctomycetota bacterium | reverse complement strand
ATCAGCAAGCCCTACTACATCGGGAAGTATGCTGTCACTGTGGCGCAGTTCCGGCGCTTCGCGGAGACGGCGAAGTACGAGACGGACTGTGAAAGGGGCGGCAACAAGGGCTGGACGGTGAAGGACGGGAAATGGCAGGGGGACGTGGCGGGGATCAACTGGAAGCAACCGGGGTTCGAGCAGACAGCGGAGCATCCGGTCGTGCTGGTAACGTGGAACGATGCGCAGGCATTCTGCAAGTGGGCGGGCGATGTGGAGCAAGCCTCCGGCTTGCGGACGCAATCCGGAGGATTGCGCCACATAGTGCGCTTGCCGACCGAAGCCGAATGGGAGTACGCGGCGCGGGGGCCGGGCAGCCCGAAGTATCCGTGGGGCGACAAATGGGACGGGACAAAGGCCAACCACGGGGATGTATCGCTGAAGAACACAGGCTTCACCGCATGGGGCTGCACAAGCGACAACGACGGCTACGCCTATACGTCGCCGGTAGGCGTGTACAAGAACGCCAGTTGGTGCGGGGCCTGCGACATGGCCGGCAATGTTTGGCAGTGGTGCGCGGACTGGTTTAACGACAAGTATTACCAGGAATTACCGTCCCTTGATCCGAAAGGCCCGCCTAACGGAGGAGAACGTGTGTTGCGCGGCGGCGCCTTGAATAATGACCCAGGCAATTGCCGCGCGGCCCGCCGCCTCAGGAGCGATCCTGGCTACCGGGACGCTTGCTTCGGGTTCCGGTGTGCGCTGGACTTTTAACCCTGTGTCCTTTGTTCTGTTTCCCTTTGTCTACTTGCCGCACCTCTTTTGCAGGTAGGCCAGCAGAGGCTTATCGAAACTGGTGGCCGTGTCCACGGGCATGAAGTCAATGCGGCGCTTGAGGCACTCGCTCTTGAAGCGTTCGCGGAAGGCCTCCAGTTCCTTGCGGTAGAGGCTGCGGATAGCCAGCGGGTCGGCGGTGACGGGTCCCAGGGCGTTCTCGATGTCCTCAAAGCGCGTCAGTTCCTTGAACGGGAACTGCACCTCGGCGGCATCGAACACCTGGAAGACGATCACGTCGTGGCCCTGGTGGCGCAGGTGCGCGAGCGCCTCCACGGTCCGCTCTTCGCCCGCGTCGTCGAGCAGGTCGGAGAAGACCAGCACCAGCCCGCGATGGGAGAGCATCCCCGCGAGCCGATGCAGGTTCTCCGCCAGCCTCGTCCGGCCGGCAGGTTGGGTTTCAGCCAGCAGCTTGAGGATGGCGTACAGGTGCTGCATGCGGCAGCGGGGCCGCAGGCAGGTGCGAATCTGCTCCGCGCACGTAATCAGGCCCACCGGGTCCTGCTGGTGAATCATGAGGTACGCCATAGCGGCCGCCAGGTAAGTGGCGTATTGCAGCTTGGTGATCTTCCCGCCCGGGCCCGCATAGCCCATGCTCGCCGAAATGTCCACCACGAGGTGGGCCTCAACGTTGGTTTCCGCTTCGTACTGCTTGACGTAATACTTGTTGGTGCGGGACCACAGTTTCCAGTCCACGGTGCGTACGTCGTCGCCACGGACGTACTTGCGGTGTTCGGAGAACTCCACGGAGAAGCCTTTGAAGGGCGAGCGGTGCAAGCCGGAAAGGAAACCCTCGATCAGGAACTTGGCCTTGAGGTCAAAGCGCCGCACCTGCTGGATGATGTCCGGCCGCAGATAGGCTTCGGGCGCAAGGTTGGGCATGGGACAGAGCATACCCTGTACAACGGCTTCTTGAAACCGCAGATGAACGCAGATGAACGCAGATAGGAAGAGCAGGTTGAAACACACATTCCAATCTGCGTTTATCTGCGTTCCTCTGCGGTTCCCGAAAGCCCTTCTCTGTGTCTCTGTGCCTCTGTGGTGGATGTTCCAGGGCCGCAAGATTTCTCAGGGAAGAATTGCGGGTTTGCTGCCCGCGGTGCGTCAAAATACTGTGCTTGGCTTGGCGCCTCTTGCCGATTACTATAGAGGTTTGGTTCGCAAGCAAGGAAGAGGATTGCAGATGACGATGGGCAAAGGTTTCTCAATTTCCGGCCTGCTGGCCGGGTTACTGCTGGCGGTTCTTTCCGCCCGGGCAGCCGCACCGGCCGCGGCCATCAACGCCAGCCCGGCGGCAGGCAATGCCCCGCTAGGCGTGTTCTTCGATGCCAGTTCGTCATCTCCGGACGCGCAGTTGTTCCTGTGGGATTTCGGCGACGGCGGGGCTTCCACGGCCAAGAGCGTGACGCACATCTACACTGTGGCCGGCACGTATACGGCCACTCTTACGGTCACGAACGCCGCAGGCCAGGCGGCGTCCGCGCAGATCGCCATTACGGTTGCGGGCAACACTGCGGGCCCGGTCAGCAACAATGTGAATTTCCGCTGGGTGGTCACGTCCGGCGGCTTCGCGCTCTATCAAGGCATCGCCAACAGGGACTCGTTGACCTTGGTCTCGACCTTCAACACCGTGGACCTGCCGCCCAGACTGGACGGGCTGTCGGCCAGCTTCTCGGTCAACAATACTTTTACCATTACCGGTGTGCTGGGCATCGGCTACCCCTATTCGTTTGTGAATCCGGCGCTCTACCCCAGGCCAACTTACAGTCTGACGCTGGATCCGGCCAAGCAGCTCTTGACGGTATACATCTCCAGGGCTGAACTGAAGGATGCGCTGGCGCAGGCGCCTTCTGGAGTAACGGATGCCACGGTCATCAAGCCAGGGATTCAGACGCCTGTGACATTCACACTGACTATTGGCGCACAAACCTACACCGTGACGGAGAACTTCGCGTATACGGCCGCCAAGGGCGTCAGCGGGCGCGGTGTCTACAACCTGGCGAAAGAAATAGGCTCGGTGGACGAGGGTTTCTTCGTAGTCTCCCGCGCCTCGGCCCTGGAGAACGGCGATGGCAGCGGCCACTTCTTCGAGTTCCAAGGTTACCTTGCCCGGCCTGCGGCCCTGCCCGTGCTGGCTCCCGGCGCGGGCACGTTCGTCTTCAAGTTCCACGACGCTGACAAGGTGGTCGTCCCGTTTGACCGCCTGCGCGCATCCTACATTGGCGCGACGGTCGTCAAGATAAGCTACTCCCAGCCAGACCGGGCGTTGGGCTGGATACGCAGCCTGACAATTAACACGCTGACCCGGAGTGTGCTCATTCAAACGTGGGAAATCCCGCGTGACAGCACCCTGGGAGGCACGGGGTTGCCGATTCGGGGCCAGGCGTTCCTGGCATTCAACTTTGCGCTGCGGCTGGAGTTGGACCAGCCTGACGGCACAACCTTCGAGGTTGTGACAGCGACCACTCTGACCCGCAAGACCGATGATGACGCGCTGTGGCAGACGGGGCGGAGAAGGTAAAGGGGCGAGGGGCGTGGGGCGAGGGGTGAGGGGTGTGGGGTCTGGAGTCTGGAGTGTGGTGCCAGGGACGATGCGCTGTGGCAGGCGGGACAGAAAAGTCAACAGCAACTGAAATTGAGAATTGAAAAAGTAGTTCCCTCAGTCCATTTTGTCCATATCGTCCATTCCAATTCCGGCGCAGTTCATTTGTTCTCCAGGGGTTCTGCCAGCAGGTCCGGCCCGGCGCGGCTGGCATCGGTGGGTGCAGGCGGCTGCGGTTGCGTGCCCGGCTCCAGAGCGGGGTCAGCAGCCGGCCCGGGCATTTCGACGAGCAACTGCGAGGCCCGCTTGTCGAGTTCGTCGGCGCGCTGCAAAGCATGGAGGCGCCTGTGGTAGGCGGAGATCAGATCGCGGCGGGTCAGCATCCCGACCACGCGCATGTTCCCCACCGGCCCGCGCGGCGGCCTGACAGCCGTGGAGATCGAGGTCATGGAGGTGCGCCTGACTTCCAGGCGCTCAACCACCGGGACGGCATCCAGGTTCTTCTGAGTGAAGAGTTTGAGCGCCTGATCGAGATTGGTGTCGAGGGTCACCCAGGCCACGTCCGTAGTGCCCAGGTCGCCCGCCACAACGAGGTGGCCGACCGCCTGCTCGTTCATGATCTGCCGTATGTCGCTTAAGGAGAACAAGCCCACCAGGCAGTCCTTTTCGTCCACAATCGGGAACACGCTGGCCGCCGAGACCTTGATGCGCTCCAGCACTTTGTGGAACGGCGTGTCGGCGTGGAAGACCTCGGCCTTGCGCTGCTCGATCATCGCCTCGTCCACTTTGATGCCCTCCAGGACGTTGACCAGGAAATCGCCGCGGTGGGCCGGGGAATCGCCGATGCCCGGCACCTGCTCAACGTTCATGGTGAAGGAGCGGCTGAGCAGGTAGGCGGAAGCACAAGTCATCATCAACGGCACGACCAGTCCGTAGGAGCCGGTGATCTCACTGACCAGCACCAGGCTGCCAATCGGCGTCTTGGTGCACGCGGCAAAGACTCCCCCCATGCCGACCAGAACCAGCCCGGCGCGGGCATTGGCCGGCAGCGCCA
>JBEKKG010000701.1:0-4410 GCA_050010835.1 Planctomycetota bacterium | reverse complement strand
CACGATTGAAGAGAAGGACGACAAAGGCAAGCCGCGGAAAGTCACCAAGCAGGTTCCCGCGGGCTGGATTCGCGGCGATCCCAACGCGGTCCTGTACCCGCACAACCTGCCGCCCAAGGCGCTGGAGCTGTTCCAGAAGAAGTACGCCGGGCAGAAGGACGTGCCCATCTTTTCGGACCCGCGCATCGTCCCCGTCTTTCACGGCGTGGGTCCGCACATTCTCGGGTTGGAAGGCCAGGCGCCGGAAGTTGCGGATGCGTTCGCGAAGTGGCTCGACGCCAGCCCCAACCGCCTCTTCGGCAACTTGCTGAACTACATTGGCGACAAGCCCATGACTCCGGCCGGCAAGGCGGCGTTCTTCGAGAAATACAAGGACCGCTACGTGGGCGGCATCGCCGGCGAGGGTCTCGGCTACTTCGGCTACGATGAAAAGGAGGTCGCGAAGCTGGACGCTCTGGCCTCGCGGCGCGAGTACCTCCAGGCGCTGGGGGCGATTTACATGGAGGGGAACCGCAAGAAGTATCAGACCGTTTTCGGCGGCGAGCTGAGCAAGGTCCCCAACCCGTACGCGTACGTGATCCCGTGCATCTCGGCGGGGAGCATCATCTGGTACAACCTCTCCTACCTTTGGGGCGCCGAGACGGTGGGCCATGAATCTTCCGCCGCGACCTCGTCGCTGCTGGGCATGCGCACGGCGTTCCTGCGCGGCGCGGCCCGCCAGCACGGCCGCAAGACGGGCGCGTACCGCTCCTGCAACTTCGGCGATTGCGCGACGATCTTCACCGGCGAGACACATTGGTACACGAAGCCGGAGAACATCTTCGACAACTACTACTCGGTCTACTCCGGCGCCGGCATGACCTGGTACAAGTTCGACATCTGGTATCAGTACATGGCCGGCGCTTCGCTCTTCTACCATGAACAGGGCTTCGACGAATTCTGGACGCCGGGCGGCACCAGCGCGGCCGGCCAATGGGGTGTGCAGCTTTCGCCGAAAGGGAAACTGGTGGACCGCTTCCTGCGCCTGACCGCGCCCGAACAGCACTTCGACCGCGGCGCCGCGTTCACGCCCGCGGCGATTCTCGTGGACTTCGCGCACTGGTGGGACCCGGCTGATTTCACGCCGCGCCCGTTCCACTCCAAAGCGCCCGCAGCCAAACTCACGCTCCACGACAAAGCCATGCAGGGGCTGTTCTGGACAGCTTATCACCCCATCGGCCCGGAGAGCGAGAAACCCATCACGGCGCTCAACGAAACGTACGTGCACGGTGTCTTTGGCGACATCTTCGATGTGATCTACGCCTATCCCGACGCGAAGCTCTGGACCACCATTGACACTTACCCGATCGTCTTCGTCGCCGGCGACATCGAGCTCACGCCGGCCGAGGCGCGGCGGCTCAAGTCGTACCTCGAAGACGGCGGCACGCTCGTAGTCAGCGACGGCCAGTTTCAGGGCGCCGGGGCCGCGGACCTGAAATTGCCGGCGCTGGGAGAGGCCGGCGAATCCGACGGCTACAGGTGGCTGGGCGGCGAGGTCGAGCCGTGCCAGCGCTTCCACTTCAAAGCGCTTCAAGGCGGAAAAACGCTGGCCAGCACGCCTGAGGGCCTGCCGATCTGCGCGGCCTTTGAGCGCGGCCAGGGGCGGCTGATCTTCGTTTCGGTCCCCTACGCGCTGGGCATAGACCAGCAGCCCATCCCGGTGCTCGCGCGGCTCATCGCCCACGGCACGCGCGGGCTGCTGCCGCTGGAGGTGCGCGGCGACGTGGAATGGTCACTCAACAAGACGAAGGCCGGCTGGATGCTCACCCTGCTGAACGCTGCCGGCCAGACCAAGCCCCAGCAAGGCATCTTCCCAACGGATTTCCGTGAGAACCGGACGGTAACAATCGTCTGCAAAACACCTGTCAAGGAAGTGCGCGACCGGCTGCTGGAAAGCGATCGGTTTGAGATCAAGGATGGTGTGATTACTTGCGTCGTGCCAGCGGGGGCCGTGCGTGTGATGGAGATCAAATGATGTCCCGCTTCCTGATAGTTCTGATTCTCTCTTTGGGAGTTCACGGCATGAGCCCGGCGATAGAAGGCGTGAAACCACTGGACCTCGAGAACGCCGTGCCGGCCGCTGCGCCGGACGATGCCGTCATGGCCCAGCCAGCCGAGATTGCCGGCGCGCAGGAGTGGGTCGCCGCGGCCTTCGGCGGAGCCAAGAGGACCGCGGACCAGCCGGTCGTCCTGGACTTGCTCTTCGCGGGCACGGAGCCGCCGTTCTCCTTCGTCTATGGCGGGGCGCAGTCGGCGGGCCTGCTGAAGACCTGGCCGCGCGAGGTGGAGGAGAAGGAGTTGGCTGACCGCGTCCAGCACACTGTTCACTGGACCGACGCCGCGACCGGCCTGCGCGTGACGGCTGTCGTGTCCACGTTCAAGCGCTATCCCGCGGTGGACTGGGTGTTGTACTTCGAGAACCAGGGAGCCAAGGACACGCCCATCCTGGAGAACATTCAAGCTCTGGACGTGCAGCTCCACACCGCGCCCGCCGTGGTTCTGCACCAACTCTCTGGAGACAACTGCAGCGCCGGTTCTTTCCGGCCGATTGACACGGCCATCGAGCCTGGCAAGAACATCCGCTTTGCGCCAAACGGTGGCCGGTCGTCCAACGGGACGTTTCCTTTCTTCAACCTCGAATGCGCACCTCAGGGCCTCATCGCCGCCATCGGTTGGACAGGCCAGTGGGCGGCGAGCGTCGAACGTGCAGCGAACGGAACGACGCGCCTGTGCGCCGGCCTGGAACGGACGCGGCTGCTGCTCCATCCGGGCGAACGCATCCGCAGTCCGCGGATCCTGTTGCTGCCGTGGCAGGGCGATCTGACCGCCGCGCACAACCGGTTTCGCCGGCTGATGCTGTTCCACTACGTGCCCAGGCAGAACGGCAAGCCGGTGCTCCTGCCCGCGTTCTGGCAAGGCTACGACCGCTACAACGGCCATGCCACTTGGCCGACGGAAGCCGGCCAGATCAATGCCGCGCAGGCCGCAAAGGAATGCGGCTGCGAATTCCTGTGGCTCGACGCGGCCTGGTTCCCCGGCGGCTTCCCGAACGGGGTGGGCAACTGGGTGGCGAGCGGCAAGTTCCCCAACGGGCTGAAGCCCGTCAGCGACGCCGCGCACGCGCTGGGACTGAAATTCATCGTCTGGTTTGAGCCGGAGCGCGTGGCCGCCGGCTCGCAGATCGCCAAGGAGCATCCCGAGTTCGTGCACGGCGCGAACGGCGGGCTTTTCAAGCTCGACGACCCGGCGGCGCGGCGCTGGTTGACGGACCTGCTGCTCAAGCGCATCGAGGAGTACGGTATTGACTGGTATCGGAACGACTTCAACATGGACCCCTTGGACAGTTGGCGCAAAAACGACGCGCCCGACCGGCAGGGCATGACCGAAATCCGCTACATCGAGGGCCTCTACGCGATGTGGGATGAGTTCATCGCGCGGCGGCCCGGCCTGGTCGTGGACAACTGTGCCAGCGGCGGGCGCCGGATTGACCTGGAGATGTGCATGCGCTCAGTCCCGCTCTGGCAGAGCGACATCAGTTGCCAAAAGGGCGCCGAGGACGCCCACCAGGCCCAGAGCTGCGCCCTGAGCCTGTACGTCCCGTTCCACACGCCCTGCGCGTGGTTCCCGACCGAGTATGAGCTGCACAGCACGGCCACGGCGGGCCTGGTGGTCCAGTTCCCGTTCCTCGATGCCGGCTTCGCCGCGCAGAAGGAGAAGGCCAGGGAACTTGTCGCCGCAGCGAAAGAAGACAGGAGGTTCTGGTACGGCGACCTTTATCCGCTGACTCCCATTTCGGCGGCGGATGACCACTTCATGGCTTTCGAGTTGTTCCGACCGGACCTTGGCGAAGGCATCGTGCTGGCCTTCCGCCGCGCCAAGTGCCCGAGTGCCGAGCTGGCGCTGAGCCTCAAGGGCCTCGACCCGGCGAAGAAGTACTGGGTGGGGTCGCGGGATGGCGGCTCCGTTGCGTTCGCCCTGCGGAGCGGTGAGGAGTGGATGAAGAACGGCTTCACCGCGCGCCTGGCCGGGCCGCGAACGAGCACTGTCATCAAGATAAGCGACTCAGACAATTACGGCATTCCAGAGGGCAAAAAACGATGAGCGCAGGATTTCGTGCTCCCCCTCCCCTTGCGGGAGGGGGTAGGGGGAGGGTCGTACTGCCCGCTGTCTTCTGTCTGCTGTACTTCGTCCTGCCCCTGGATCTCTGTGCCGAGGCCGTGCCTTCGGGCAAAGCCGCGGGCTGGCGCGGCGACGGCTCGGGGCGCTATCCCGACGCCATGCCGCCCATCGAATGGGACGGCGAGAAGAAAAAGAACATCCTCTGGTGCACCAAGACCGGCCCGAACAAGTTCTCGTCGCCCACCGTGATGG
>JBEKKG010000700.1:0-4411 GCA_050010835.1 Planctomycetota bacterium | reverse complement strand
ATCGAACTCGTAGCGGCAAGCGGGACATTCGACAGTGCGCAGTCTCCCGGACATAGCGGCATCCGCCAGAGGGACGGCGACTTTCGCGGAGCACTTTGGGCACACGGTTTCCACTACTTGCATACTAACCCGCTCCCTGGCTATTTTCTGAAAAAAAGAGAAAGAGCACTCCCGGCGAACGCATTTTGTGAGTTGCTGTATTGCCGTTTGACATGTATACGGGCACTGGGGAGAAGAACCGCCAAGCCCAGGACAGGCCTTCGGCGCCAGTGCCGGACACAACCAGTGAGAGAACGTGTCAGCCGAGCGTGTCTTTCCGGGCCTCACGGTTCTCAGAGAGGCACTTGCTAATGCCTGTGTTACCACCGACGGTCCCCGAGGACGCTTGGCGGGAAGGCCAGACGATTCTCGAGGATTTTGAAGTGCTGGAGCGCTTGGGCCAGGGGGCCTTGGGCTCCGTTTACGTGGTACTTGAGAGCGCCACCAACCGCCGCTACGCCGTCAAACGCATCCGCTTCGCGGATAATGAAAGGCAAACCAGGTTCCTCACCGAACTTGAGGCCTGGATGTACCTGCCCGAACATCCAAATCTAGTGGGGTGCCGCTTTGCGCGGCTGCTGGGCGACGAGGTGCTCATTTTCATTGACTGCGTGCAGGGCTCGAGCCTGGATAAACTGATTGCCAACAAGAGGCTCTACGTTCAGGATGCGGCCCACTCGCTGGAACGCATCCTGGACATAGCCATTCAACTGGCGTGGGGACTGGAAGCAGTCCACAAAATGAAAGTAATGCACCAAGATGTCAGACCCAGCAACGTCTTCGTGCTGAACAGTGGCATTGTCAAGATCACAGACATTGGTCTGGCGCAAGCCACAGCGCTGGGCACAGGACAGGGCGCACAGGCGAAGAATGTAGTTCCTGGAAGTTTAATCGTCTATCGTCCGCTGGCTCCGGCCGCCGACAAAGACGCCGCCTATGTGGCAGACGTCTGGAATTGGGGCGCCTCGGTTCTGGAGATGTTTGCAGCCGGGCTGAAACCTGAAGCAGCGGCAGTTGCAGCCCCGCCGAAACCCGAAGCAGCGGCAGTTACAGCCCCGCCGAAACCCGAAGCAGCGGCAGTCATAGCGCCACGGCCGCTAACCAATCCAGATATTATGGAACGGGTCCAGCAAGCGAGTGCCGTCCAACCTCCCTGTCCCGCCATGCCTCAACCGGTCGCCGGCGTCCTGCAGAAATGCTTTACTCCGCAGCGCTACAAACTCTGGTCCAGCTTAGGCGAGGTCGCTGAGTTGTTGCGCCAGATCTATGGCCAAGTGGCCAAGAAGGCTTATCCCCGCCGCACGCCCGCCGCAGTGCATCGTGGCACCTTGTTAGCAATTGCCCATGCGCGCTGGCAGCCCGGCGGAGGGGCGCAGTGGAGCACTCCCCAGGAATGGATGAACGAAGCTATGGGCGTGGCAAAACGCGGGGGAACCATACTGCTCCTCAAGCCGTCCCGTGCGTTCTCCCAAAGGACACAGGCTCTGGCCGACATGCCCGGGTATGTCAAGGCGGAGAAGATCTTTGAGAGGGAGGTGGCCGCGGGCCGCAAAGACATGCAGTACCTGTATGCCATTCTCTGTTCCGAAAGGGCCTTTCTGCACGTGAGCCTGAATGAGCTGGCCACGGCCGTGGAGTATTTTGGCAAGACCATCCGGATCCTGGGCGAAATGGTTGATAAAGAGGGGCGTGAAGAACTGGCGAACGATCTGGCTTTTGCGTACCTCAATCGTGCGGTTGCGTTGAAGAACCTTGGGAACCTTCAGGAAGCCGTCGAAGTCTATCAGAAGGCCATTGAGATCTGGGAACGGCTGGTCAAAAGGGAAGGACGCCAGGAACTGACCGCCAATCAGGCTTGGGCGAAGGCGCTGCGCGGAGAAGCATTGTTCAGGATTGCCGACGAAACCCAAGCGCTCGTGGCGGATACGGAGAAAAAAGCGGCAGACGCCAGGGCCAGGGCGCAAGCGTACATGGGCGACATGCGTGCAGAGGCAGATCCTGCCAAGGCCGCTCAACGGGTCAAGGAAGCCCACGAACAGAATGAAACGGCAAAGCAGTTGGCGACCCAGGCCTCGGAAGCGAGAAGGCTCTTGGTGGACCGCAGGACACTGGCTAGAAGAGAGGCTCCTGGCGGGTTGTCCCTATTGAGAAGCGAGGTCAGGCGCACCATGCGCAGTGACTTGAAAGCCATTCTGCGTTGGGCGGAGTCGGTCTTTGATGGCCGCCTCTAAGGAGGCATGAGGCTTGAGACTTGAGGGTTCGCCTCACGCCTCAGGCCTCAAGCCTCACGCGGAGTTCTCTACGGGCGGCGGAGTTTCGTTTTTCTGCCAGAACAAGGCGAGCCGGCGCGCGGTCTCAATGGGAATATCCAGATCGGCCTCCTTGCGCACATAGGCGTTGCAGCCCAAGCCATAACTCTTGATCAGACTTTCCTGGTCCTCTGAGGTGCTGAAGATCACGACTGGGATTCGACTGGTGCGCGGGTTGTCGCGGATACGACGCAAGACTTCGAGGCCCCCCATTTTGCCCAACTCAAGTTCCAGTATGATGAGTTGCGGAAAGGCCGCCTTATTGGCGCGCAGTGGTGAACCCAGCCCGAATAAATAGTCCAAGGCCTGGGGGCCGTCACGTGCGACTGTGACCACGCCCTCGAATTTGCTCCTGCGAAGCGTATGAATGATCACGGCCTCGTTCTCTTTGTTGTTCTCTATCAGAAGGACGGACTGGGTAAGCATGCCTCGGTGCTCCCTTGCCGGAATGGCTGAAGGCAGAGAGTAGCATTCCTCTTGCCAAACCAAGTTTTTATTTCTACATACCAGCAAGTGCTGGTACGCCAAAGAGTTGAGGTGGAGCGTGCAGCTTGCTTGTGCATCGGTGGAGAGGGGGAGAAACCGTACTACGCAACAGAATGCCAGGAATCCTGGAAAGTCAGGCAGTAGGCCTTATTCTACAGGCTTGAACCGCGCCCAGCATATTCTCGCGCAATCCCTTACGTTTTGCGCTTCGCGGGTTATATCTCTCATAGGATTGTGGATCAGGTTGTCGAAGAGGAGGAACTGACATGCGAGCTTTGGGAGTCGTCTTACTGCCAGCGCTGGTGCTCCTGGTTGGAGCAGCTTGCGCGGGGGAGGAGAATAATCTGGTCCAGGATCCCTCATTTGAGATCCCCATGGAAAGAAACCAGTTCGGGCATGTCTTCGCCAAGTGGGGCGGCTGGAAGTACGAGGGTGATTGCGACTTCCGAGTCGGCCAGGTGGCCAGGACCGGGAAGCACTCGTGCCTGCTGGTTGGCGGCTCAGGGGCGAAGATTCGCATCGCCCAGAATGTCCCTCTCGAACCGGGGCGGTACAAGCTCACAGCCTATATCCGCGGGCTGGATATTGGCACGGGCACCTGGAACGCGATGACTGAGTTCATGTTCAACGCCAAGTACATCCCGCTCGGCAAGAATGGGACCTTCGGCTGGACCAAGCTGACCTACGTCGGGGAACTCAAGGAGAAGAAAGAAGCCGGCCCGTCATTCGGCCTGATGGCCCCCGGCTACTTCTGGATTGACGATGTCTCAATGGTCAAGGTGGGCGAAGATGTGCCGCTCACCGAAAAGCCCTCGCTGGACAAGGAAGAAGCGCCCATCCAGCCGCCGGGCGAAATCGCTGCGGATTGTGTGCGCTGCCCCGAGTGCGGCTACAAGAACATGCTGGCCTGGAAGACGTGCTACGCCTGCGGCACCGCTCTTGCAGACAGGCTGGCGGAAACTGCTGGGCCGCCAGAGAGGCTCATCGCTTCTTTCGAAGAAAGCAATCCCTTCACGGGCGGCGTGGTGGTCGAGGAACACGCGACCGACGGCCGAAAGGCGCTACGCATCGACAGCCACTACGTCGCGATGCGGCAACCGCAGGACTGGTCCGGCTACGATTTGTTCAAGATGGACCTGTACACGGACGCGCCCGAGCCGCTACCGCTGACGCTCGAATTCTGGGACCGCGGCACGACCGGCTATTGGACCAGAGTCAATTACAACTCCGTCGCGCCGCCAGGCCAGAGTACGCTGACCGTTCCCTTGCAGGGATTGGCTGTCGGCGAGAGGAACCGCCCCGGCCGCAGCCTGACGCTCAACGCCATCACACGCGTGGTGGTGGCACTCGGCGTGGATCCCGCACTGGATCATGGTCTGCACCATCTCGCTGCGCAGATCCTGATGGTGATCGGTGGGCGGAACCGGGAAGTAGCCTTCCTTGTACCGCGGCCGGTAGCCGAGGTTGTCCTTCTCGCGGCCGCTGTTCCAGCGGCCCTCGTCGGCGTCGATGAAGTAATAGCCGGAATGCTGATCCTGATCGAACCGGATGTTGTCGAAGATGAAGAACTCAGCCTC
>JBEKKG010000699.1:0-4413 GCA_050010835.1 Planctomycetota bacterium | reverse complement strand
CCGCAAAGCCTTCCATCTCAGCGTTGCGGAGGGCAAGGAAACCGTCAATTTTCTCCCGGAAGGCTTGGCGGTCCACGTTGACCAGGTCCTTGGTCTGGTAGCGCGCCATCAAGCTCTGCAAGTGGGAGTATGAAGGCAACAACCGCGCGCGGGCCATGCGGCGCAAACGCCGGGTGATGCCTCGTATCAACGACATGTGCGCCTCAGCCGGCATCTTGCTTCCGGCTCTGAAAACCTCTGCACGCGTAATACCGCCTCTTGACCCACAGGTATGCCCTTTGCCCGAACAGCGTCCTGATACACCCGTTCACGCCCCGCAACAAGACGCGTTTCAAGAACATGCAGAAGTACGGCAGCGTGCCCAGAAGGCCCGCTTGCCGTTCGAGGATGGCCAGCGCTTCCCAGCTTGCTTGGACCAGGTGGCGTTCCGCTGCCCCGCCGCCAGTAAAGTAGGCGAGCGGCTCCGGCACTTTGCACCACTTCACCTTGGCGTGATGCAGCCGCAAAGCGAAGTCGAAATCCGCCGAGTAGCGGTAGCGCAGATCGTAAACGCCCAGCCGTGCGTAGGCGGAGCGGGCCACAAACAGCGCCGGATGGCAGAGCGTCATGCCCCTGGTCAACTGGGGCGCCGCGTGCACCTGGCGTTCCAGGCCGATGTCTTCGAGGACGAAAATGCTGTCCCCGTACACCGCCTCCGCCGGGGCGCGCTGGAGCGCCTCGACCACCGCGGCGACGGCCCGCGGGGCGTAATAATCGTCGCAGTTGAGGATGGCCACGCAGTCTCCGGACGCCAGCGCCAAGCCCTTGTTCATGGCGTCGAAAATGCCACCGTCAGGCTCACTCAACCATAGCGCGATGCGCTCCTCGTAGCGCCGGATTATCTCCAGTGTGCCGTCGGTCGAGCCGCCATCAATGACAATGTACTCGACGTGCGCGTAGGTTTGCTCAAGCACGCTTCTGACCGCGCGCTCCAGCGTGGCCTGGCCATTGTACACGACGGTGATGATGCTGATTACAGGCTCTCCGGGCGTGGTAGGGGCCGACAGTAACGCCGGCTGTGCGGGCTGCGCGTCCCGCCGCTGGCGCCACCCGCCTTGGCGGCGCGAGGGGTGCGGCGGTTTGGCAATGTAATCCTGCAGGCTCGGTGCACTCACACCAATACATTCCTATTTTTCCCTGTGTTTGCACAGCAAAATTGCCGATTTATCTTTTGTCGGCCACAGTTGTTGTTCGCGCGCGGGGGGGAAGGCAGGTCTGATGGCGCGGCTGGCGGTCATCGCCGCTGCGCCATCGCCTGCCGCGTGCGTCTTGTACCGTCACTCGTCACTCGCCACCCGTCACCGCCTTTGTAGGATGAAGGCATGAAAAGCCAGTCCGGCACCCGCATGAAGTTCCTGGCGGCCAAGCCTGTGGAACAGCTTTCCGACAGTGAATGGCAGGCGCTCGGGTTCAGCAATCCGGTGGCTGTAAAGGCCGGCCTGAACGCTTTGCGCCAGCGGCCGGCGCTGGCACGCATGCTTGCAGACCACAGTGCCGTGGTGGTGGGCAGCCTCGCCAAGTCCTGCGATCCCGACAAGGCCTTCTTCGGTCTGCAACGCTGGCTGGAAGCAGGGGCCGGCGCCGCGGTCCCCGCCTGGCACGAGCAGGCGTTCCTGGAACTGCTGTGCTGCCTGTTCGCGGCGACGCCGGCGTTGAGCGAGTATTTCATACGCTTCCCGCAGCGTACCGGACCCGTGCTGGCCCCTGTGCTGTGCCAGTCGCCGGGATTGCGGCGGCCACGCCTGGCGCTGCCGCCGGAAGCCGCCGCCTACACGGAACAACTGGCCTTCCTGCGGCGCAGCCGCCTGGAACATATTCTGCGCATCGCGGCGCTCGATCTTCAGGGCCGCCTGCCGCTGGCCGATACGGTGCGCGCGCTGAGCGATCTCGCGGATGCCAGCCTGGGTTTGGCGCTGGACATCGCGGCGCGGCAGCTCCAGCCGCGGCTGGGCAGCCTGCCGGTGGCGTCCGGCGTCTTGCCGTTCGCGGTCCTGGCGCTGGGGAAACTGGGCGGCCGGGAACTGAATTACAGTTCGGACATAGACTTGGTCTTCGTCTGCTCCGGCAGCGGGGAAACGGCGGGCACAGCGCGGCCGGTGGACTGCGAGAAATACTTTGCAGCCTTGGCCGAGGAACTGATCGCCGCTCTGGACAAGGTCACTGAGGACGGGCGGGCTTACCGGGTGGACGTGCGCCTGCGGCCGCACGGCGACGCCGGGCCGCTGGTCTCCAGCGTGGACGCGATGCTCAACTACTTCCAGGCCGAGGGCCGCACGTGGGAGCGCCAAGCCTGGCTGAAGGCCCGGACGGTCGCCGGCGATACCGTCCTGGGCCAGCAACTGCTGGACGGTCTGGCCTTCTTCATTTTCCGCCGCTACCTTTCCCTGGACGCCATCGGCGACCTCCAGGCGCTCAAGCGGCAGATGGAGCTGGGCACCTCCCGGCGCGGGGAAAATGAAGACGAGGTCAAGCTGGGCCGCGGCGGCATCCGCGACATCGAGTTCGTGGTGCAGTTCCTGCAGCTCTCGCACGGCGGCGAGCATCCCCGGGTGCGCACCGGCAACACGCTTTACGCGCTGTATCAGTTGCGCCGCGAAGGGCTGCTGGCGGTCGCCGAGGCCGAGTTTCTGGCGCAGGCCTACATGTTCCTGCGGAACGTCGAGCACCGCTTGCAGTTGCACGGGGACCAGCAGGTCCATCGCTTGCCCGCGGAGCTGGCCGCGCGGCGGCGCATCGCCCTGAGTCTGCGCTATGCGGACACGGGCGGGGACGCGGGCGCGCCCAAGCCGGCGCAGGACGTTTTCGAGGAGGACCGCGCCAGGTACACGGCACGCACGCGCGAGATTTTTGAGCGGCTGTTCGCAAACCTTTTCCGCGAGAACACCGGGCCGGAGGCCGAGTTGTCCGACCTGCTGTTGGAGCCTGAGCCGGACGTGCCGCGTCTGGCCGGGTTGCTGCGCAGCTTCGGCTTTGCCGCCGCGGACTCCTCGGCGCGCGAACTGCTCGAACTGGCGCACCCCAACCAGATCTTCAGCACGGCGTCGCGCACGCGCAAGTTCTTCGCCTCTGTCGCCCCCGCGCTGGCCAAAGCCCTGGCTGCGACGGGCGAACCCGATGCGGCGCTGCGCCGCTTCTCGCGCCTGGCCGGCTCGCTGGGCGCCAAGGCCGTTTTCTACCAGATGCTGAACGAGAACTCCTGGCTGCTGAAGATGACTGTGGACCTGGCGGCGTGGAGCGAGTTCCTCACGGCCATCCTGGTCGCCAACCCCGGCCTGTTTGACGAACTGGTGGACGCCTTGCAGACAGCCCGCGCCAAGACCCTGCGCCAAATGCTGGACGAAATGGCGCAGCTCACCGGCGGCGGCGACATTGCGGACACCCTGCGCGCCTACAGGGCCGGGGAGACGCTCCGCATCGGCGTCCGCGACCTGATCCACTCGGCCAGTCTGGAACAGACGCAAGGCGAGCTCAGCGACCTGGCGGAAGTAGTGCTGGGCACACAGCTCCAGGACTGCTCGAAACAACAGCGTGACCGGCGCGGCATAGTCAGGCCCTCTCTTGCGGCCGCGGGCGCCCAGGGGAACGGCGTGGGGTTCGCGGTCCTGGCGGTGGGCAAGTTCGGCGGCCGGGAGATGAACTACGGCTCTGACCTGGATGTGCTCTTCTTCTATGGGGAAGAAGGGCAAACGGACGCGGGCCTGCCTGCGGGCGTCTATTTCACCGAGCTGGCCCAGGAACTGTCGCGCGCCATGGCCAGCCCGACGGCCCTGGGCACGCTCTACGAGCTCGACGCGCGCCTGCGCCCCATGGGCAACAAGGGTCCGCTCGCCATTTCGCTCGACTACTTCAAGCAGTATTGGCGCCAGGGCCAACTGATGGACTGGGAACGCCTGGCGCTGACACGCGCCCGCCTGGTGGCCGGCGATGAAAGTGTCGGCGAACGCGCCTTGCACTTGGTCCGCAGCGCCGTGTACTCGCCGCTGAAGGATACCCGGGCTTTGGCGCACGAAGCCCAAGCCATGCGCAAGCGGCTTGAGGAGAACGCCGGCAAAGACGATCTGAAGCGCGGCGCGGGCGGCCTGGTGGACATTGAATTCGTGGCCCAGTACCTGCAGGTTGTGCATGGCGCGGCGCTGCCGCCCCTGCGCCAGCCCAACACCGTGCAGGCGCTGAAGGAGCAGATGCGGTTCGGGAAGCTCAATCGCGAGGACGGCGGCATCCTGTTGCGGGCCTACGAATTCCTGACCAGTATGGAGAACCGCGTGCGCGTCGTCCACGGTTTCTCCACACACCAGTTGCCTCAGCAGGCGGAAGCCTTGCGCAAGCTGGCGCTGCGCACGGGCTATGCCGATGCCCCGGGCCGCTCCGCCGCAG
>JBEKKG010000698.1:0-4436 GCA_050010835.1 Planctomycetota bacterium | reverse complement strand
CTGTTGATCTGCTGGCTTGTTGGCCTGTTGATCTGCTGGCTTGTTGGCCTGTTGATCTGCTGGCTTGTTGGCCTGTTGACCTGCTGGCTTGTTGGCCTGCTGATCTGCTGGCTTGTTGAGCTGTTGATCTGCCGGCTTCTTGACCTGTTGATCTGCCGGCTTAGGCGCCGGAGGTCTCTCCGGGGGCGGCGCTTTCTTTGCCGCAGGTGTTTCATCGGGGAGCCGCACGATCTCGGCATTGTCGTCTTCGGCGGCCAGAGTTGCCCCCCCTAGCGCCAACGCGCAGAAAACACCGCAATATGCAATACGAAGTCCGCTCATTGCTTTTTCTGCGCCCCGTCCGCTCGCTCCTGAAACTGCAGCGTCGTTACGTTACGAACAAAGTCCTGATGTGAAATGGTCTCCGGTTCCCAGGCGCCATCGGGCCGCTTCCTTTGTATCACATGCTTCCATTTGGACGAGTCAGTATCGTTGGCCTTGAACTCAACCCAACGGATTTCCTCAGTGCTGCCGTCAGCTTTGTGGAGCCACGCGGGCTGCCCTGGGGGCGGCTTCGGGCGTCCCACCAGGAAAGCCAGCAACAGCACGCCAAAGAAACCTGCCGCCATCCAGGCCCAGGTCTGCCAGCGTTGCAGGGCGGGCCTGAGGCCCGCTTTGCTCTTGGCCGATGGCAGGCTGACAGTCTGCCCCGCTGGTGGCGTCCCGGCTTGCCGGGATCCAGCCTGCAAGGGTGATGGCGGGCCAACACTCTGCGCTACTACCGTCGGCGCGGTCTCGTTGCTCCCGCTGGTGGGCCTAAGCACCGCCCCGCTGCCTGCGAGCGTGGCTGCGGCTGTCGTGCCGGCCGGCAACGCCAAGCTGCCAGCCGTGCGCTTCTGCGACGGCCGCACCGAGAAATCGGGTTGCTCCACGGCCAGCGTGGCCAACTCAGGTGTGGTTTGCAGCTTCACTAATTCCGCGGCCAGGGCCGGGCAATGTGGGTACCGCTCAGCGGGCCGCTTGGCCAGGCATTTGTGCACAATGACGGCCAACTGCGAATCAATCGCCGGCACCTCGCCCTCAATCGGCGGTGGCGGCAAATCAATGTGCTGGCGGATGATGGACAAGGCCGAGGCCCCGATGAACGGCAGTCTGCCGGTGAGCGCTTCGTACATCACCACGCCGATGCTGTAGAGGTCCGTCGGCGGGCCGGCCGCTGTGCCTTGGGCGACTTCAGGCGACATGTAACCGGGCGTGCCGAGCACGGCGCCAATGGTGGTGAGCCCCGAGTAAGTTTCATCCTTGGCCAGCCCGAAGTCCATCAGCACAGCGCGGTGCGGGCAGAGCATGATGTTTGCGCTCTTGACGTCGCGGTGCGTGATGCCTTGCAGATGGATGTAGTGGAGCGCGGAAAGAATCTGCCCCAGGTACGGGAGCAACTCCGCCGCCGGGAGCCGCCCGCGCCGCCGCAGCACGGAGGAAAGCGTTTCGCCTGCGAGCAGTTCCATGGTGAAGTAGTAGCACTCGCCTTCGCGCCCGACGTTGTAGACAGGCAGCAGGTTGGGATGGCTGAGCCGCGCCAGGCTGCGCGCCTCGCGCACGAAGCGTTCGGCGTGCTTGGGGTCGTCCACAGGCGAACTGACCAGGACCTTAAGGGCCACGGTGCGTTCCAGGGCCGTGTCGAAGGCTTTGAAGACCAACCCCATTCCGCCCTCGCCGATCTTCTCCAGGACCGTGTATTGGCCGAGACTGCGGCGCGGCAGTTCCGGCGGCGGCTGGTTCGGCAGGTTCGGCGTGGCCGGGGGAACGCCGAACACGTCTGGCGAAGGCAGCCGGGGGGTGACCGGGTCTCGCGGGGACTGCTGGCCGTTCTGGGCGCTGCCATCAGAAGCCATGAGCTATGTGATATTACTTGTCGCGCTCCGCGTCAACCGGTGTAACGCAGGCTTCCATCTGACCTATAGCTGGGCCTTCTTCAGCAACGACGGCACACAGGACGAGACGGACCAGACGGGCAATGCCGTGACGCGGCAGTTCGGCACAGTGACAAAGGACTTTGGATTTTGGATTGCCGAAACACGGCACAACACGCGCGCCGGCATATCCCTCGCCCCTCGTCTCTCGTCCCTCGCCCCTTCTCACTTGCGCGCCTCGACCGCCCCGGCCTCAATCTCCGGCGGGTTCTTGAAATCGAGCGTCCTTTGCAGACGGTTCATGGTCTCGGCGGGTTCAGCGTGCAATAGACCGGCGAAGGTGACGAAATGTCCGGCCGGCGGAGACGACTCGATGCCCACACCGCCGGCACCCGCGCCCGGCGCCACGTGGTGCAGGGCCGGCGTCTCCGGCGTCACCAGCCCCAGGGCAACCTTCTCGGCGTTGAACTTGAGGCCCCAGTACGTGTTCGGCGCCTTGACTTGCGCACGCACCCCGTCAGCTTGTGCGCCCACTGCGCCCGTAGCGCCGCTGGAGAAAAGATACGTACCGGGCGTCGGGCCGTCAGCGCCAAAATTCTTGGGGTCGTCGAAGTCCCAGTAATGCCCCACCGTCTCGTTGAGCGCCACTTCCATCCACGACACGCCGCCCCACAGGCTGACAGCCTTCACCAAGCCCGTGTCATCTGTGCAAACGTAGCGCACCAGGGCAGGCCCGCGGGCGGCGCAGTTGAGTTGGTGCGGCGTGTTCCGGTGCAGGGGGGCCAGGTCCGAGAAGCCCGCCCAGCCGCTGCCGCCCGGCATCGTCAGGCTGCGCCCGCCCAGCGCCTTGACTTCCCAGCGGTAGATGTGCCCGCCCTCCCGGCCCAGGAGCAGCCGCACTTGGTCGTTCTCGAGCCACTTGGCGCCGTCCGGCCCGTCCCGCGTCGCCACAGCTTCGGGCAAGGCTGGGGGAACTGCCGGCAAGCCCAGGTAAACATGGACGGCGGCTTGGGCATTCTTGGCCAGTGGCCCTGGCAGGAGCAAGGACAGCCGGGACTTGCCGGGCGCTTCAGTGGGGTTCAACTGGGCGAGTACTTCGCGCGGTGCGGCGTCTTTTGCCGCAGCGAACGCGCGCACCGGTTTCCCGGCGAGCGCTTCTGGAACGGTAACGTCGAGTTCCACCGGAAGATCGAACCTGTCCGCGGAACCGGCATTGATCAGGGCGGCGAAACGGTGCGTCGCGGCCGGCTCAGCCCAAGGCGCGTCGCTGGCCAGCGGCGCGGCCGCGAGCTTGTGGGGCCGCGTGCGGCGGGCGTCACTGGTGGGCACGGCCAGACCCAGGTCTTCCGGCCGGGGCAGCGGCTTGCCGGCCTCCAGTCCCTGGCGTGCCTCAACCAGCCGCTGGCTCAGCTTGTCGTACCGGGTGGCTGCGCTGGCATAACGGCGCATGGTCCAATCCAGAGCATAAGGCCGGCTCTCGGACAGCCACAAGCGTTTGAACTCGCGCCCCAGCGCCTCGTGAGCGTCACGGACCGCGCGCACACGTTTCTCGACCTCGGCCAGCAGCGCACCCGTGGTCTTCGGATCAGGGGTCTCATAAGCCTGCGCGTAAGCTTGGGAAGCCTCCAGGCCATCCACCATGCGGCGTCCAATCAGCTCCATCCGCCGGGCTCCGCAGAGGAAGCTATCGAGCAGCGCGGCGTTGACGGTAGCTTCTTTCTTGCAGGCTTCGAGTTGCTCAATGGCCGGCTGCACGGGCTTCAGGAGGCGCTCGGCCATCGTCCGCGTGGCGGGAGGACTGAGCCGCGGGGTAAAATCGTCCCGCCAGAAGCGGGCATTGTTCATTCCTTCCATGCCGGCCAGCTTGTGCGTCTGAGCCAGCAGTTCGATGGCGCGGCCGAAGTGGTCCTCGCGTTCGCCAAAGAGCACCGCGCCAATGCGCCGGTTGAAATCCTCCGGCGTGGTGGCCGAGGCGTTCCAAGCGCACTCGGCGCCCCAGGCGTAGCCGTGCCAATTGCAGCCTTTGAGCGTCTCGCCATCGTCTTCCCAGGCGGTGTTCAACATGCCGCTGGCCCTCAAATAGTGCGCCGTGATTGAGGCCGGTCTGTCAATCTCCTGGACCTCCTGCTCCAAAAAACAACGCTCAGGGGCATTGATCGCGATTCCCCCGTTGTGTCGATAGACCAGGCCGGGAATGCCCGTGGCGTCCCGCCTGTCTTGCAGCGCGCTGATTAACGAAACAAACCCCGCCTCGCCTTCGCCGCATATCCCCAAGTCTGCTCCGGCCAGCTCCAGCAGGCGCTCCGGGAAAATACTGAATCCGCTCCCGCCCAGCACAACCGGGCGGTCGCTCTTTTGCCGAATCTTCGCCACCAGCAATGCCACATCCTCGAAGAACGTTTCCTGTTTGCTAATCAGCACGTCGTCTATGTTGCGCAGCGAAACGCCGATAAAATCTGGCTGGTAGCGGCTGAGGGCCTCTTCGATCCCTTCCCCGCTCGCCAGGCTGTCGGCCCATTGCGTGTCGCAGCCGGCTTGCCGCAG
>JBEKKG010000697.1:0-4456 GCA_050010835.1 Planctomycetota bacterium | reverse complement strand
CCGAGTAAGGTCAAGCCTCAAGCCCGATAGTTGCACTTGACTTTGCCCCCGGTCTGCGGATACTTGTGCGCAGTTGGGCATTTCGCTTGCCAACTGGGCCAGCGGAGACCAATACCCATCCCCGCCCAGTACAGCCTTTCAGGTATGCGCTGTCCCTGTCGTCTAGAGGCCTAGGACAGGGGCCTTTCAAGCCCCCAACCCGGGTTCGAATCCCGGCAGGGACGCCATTCCGCAGAACGCCGCACAAAACTGCAAATCGCGTGACCGTTCAGTCTCCGAGCCGCGCGCGTAAGCAAGCGGTCACGGGGAGCGCTATGGGCGACATGGGAAGAATGGGACTGATGGGAATGATGGGAAGAACGATGATGATGAGTCCTCCCATCGTTCCCATCTTTCCTATCCTTCCCATCCTTCTCATTCTTCCCATTCTCTGCCCTGCGGACGCGGGTTGCGAAATCCGGGCTAACGTCCTTGCAGCGTCTTGATGTGCCCGCTGCACGTGTTGCGGAACGTTTCGTCGTCCATGAAGCCCTTGGGCCGCTCGGTCTGGCCGACGGCGATCTTCGCGCTGACATCCTCGAGGAACGCGATGGCGGCCTGGCCTGCGGGCGTGTCCTTCTTTTTCTGCGCCAGGTTCCACAGCGTCACGGCGAAGCGGAAATCGTCGCTGCCTTCGCGGCAGCGGGCCAGGCGCAGCGTGGGGATGATTTCGCTGCGGCCCCAGTTGATCATCGCCGTGTCGGGCTCGCGGCCGTCGAGGTCGAAGAACTGGTAGCCGTGCAGCGCCAGCAGGTGCCACTGCATGCGGCCCGTGACGCCCTTGCGGTATTCCGCCCACTGATAGGCGCCGAAGCTGTAGCGCGTGGTGCCCTGGTTGTAAACCTGCAGCTCGCGGCCGAACTCCTTCGCCTTGTCGAGGTCCACCTGCTTGTGCGCATTCAACGCGGACCAAACGAAGGTCTTGAACGTTTCCTGGATCGTGGATTCGAGCGGGTCGTTTCCGGCCCAACTGACCGAATAGGAGCCGCCGATCTTCACCCACGGCGCGTACTCGCGGTAGACCTTCTGCAGCGCAAGCTGCTCTTTGGCGGTTTCGACCACGCGCGGCTCGTCGTTGAGCTCATAGTAGATCGCCGGCCAGCCTTCCTTCTCGGCGTGCTCTTTCACTGCGGTCCAGACAATCTTGAGCAGTTCGCCGAAGGGCTTGCCCATCTTCTTCTCCCAGTTGCGGCCGGTCTCGCCGACCACGTAGCCGTCGTGCAATCCCTGGACCATGCCCGGCCCGCCGTAGGCTACGACCGGCTTGCTGAAGCCGCACTCCTTGTAGGTCTTGAAGTACTCATCGCAGGCGGCGAAGTCGAGCTGCGGCTTGCCTGCGGCATCGAAGCCGGAGAAATGGACCCCCGGCCCGCCGGAGACGGAATTCATGCCGTTCTGCTTGAGGATGGTGAAGAGTTCGCGCATGGCCGTCTTCTTCCGTTCGGCCGGCAGTTCGTGGGGGATGTCGAAGCCGTAGAAGCCCATGAGGAATTCGGGTTCGTCAAGAGTGAGGTCGAGAACGTCGAGCGTGAGGGGCAGTCGCGTGCCTGGCCACGGGTCAAGCACGATCTCGCCGCTGTACCGGCCCGGCTTGGCGTCGGGCGGCACGTTGACCGTGATCCAGAATTGCCGGTTCAGTTCCTTCGCGAGCGTAAGGCCGGAACCTTCGAGGCGCCGCAGGCTCTCGGGGCCGATGCTGTAAGCGATATCGTTGAATCCGCGATGCGTCGCGTGTTGGACGTAGCGCAGGTCAATGGCCGACGCTGGGATAGTCCCAGCGGCGCCCTTCAGGTCGCTAACGGCATACTTGGCGGCACCGTGGTCGGTAAGCGGGTAGAGGGCAAATGTAAACGAAACTCGTTGCCCGCGCGCGGCGGCGCGAGGGAGCAGCGCATTGTTCTTACCGGGTGAGTCGCACAAGGTAATGTCATCGTCGAGGGACGGGAAGGCCTGCCAATACCCTTTCTCCTTGGCGTCCGGGGGAAGATCAAGGGCTTTGGCCTTCGGCCCCAAGAAAGCCGCCCGTGCCTCGAACTCCTTGCGGTTGCGATCCTCGACTTCCGTCACGAACTTGTCGCCCTCGGCCTTGATCGAGTCGGGATAGACGATCATACCCGCCACGCGGCACGACCAGGGCGCGTCGGCTTTGAAACGCAGGCTGAGTTTGCCGTCGGCCGCGGTGGCCTCGAAGCGTTTCGGCGGGAAGAGGTTTTTCACGTACAGGTCCCACATACTGTCGCCGGGCTTGGGTTCGACGTTCTCGAAGTGGAAGAGATAATCGTCCGGGCTGCGCTCTTCGGACCACACTGTCGTTCCGGCGCACTCGATGGCACGCTTGCTGCAGTGCGTCTGCTCGCCGCCCCAGTAGCCGAGGTCGTCGAAGACGAGCCAGACGTGGCATTTCCCGTTGGGGACGTCACAAACGAATTCGTTGTCATCCAGCGACACATAATCCTGGTACAGCCGCGTGGGGAAGGTGTCGTCGCGCGCGGCGCTCGAGCCCCAGGTTGCGCGGCGCAGGCCGGCTTGTACCGCCGGCGTCCCGCCGGCCCCCGGCTGTGCAGGCGAGACGCCTGCGGTACGCTCGCCGTAGACCGTGTTCCACGTGATCGCCGTAAAGCCGGGGAAAAGGACCTGGCTTGGCGGGCCGAAATCGAACGCAAGGATTCCCGCCGGCCGCGACTCTTTCACGAGGCGCATGTAATCAATGTAGAGAGCGCGCGCGGGCGCCTTGGGCGTGAAGCCGATGTCCATGCGGACAATCTGCTTCGGGTCAATGTTGCTCTTGAGGTCGTTGTTGCGGCTGCCGGCTTCGCCGCGGTACAAGCCGTTGACGGGAATCGAGACCGTGTTGGCGCCGGGCTTGAGGTTGAAGCCGCCGTTGTGGCGGTTCCAGTACGTGCCGCCCGCCTTCGCCTTCCAGGCTTCGTCGCCGATCAGAATGTAGCCGCCGACGGGGCCGTCGCCGTCCACGAAGACGTCGAAATCGAACGAATCGTAGCTCGACCAGTCCTTCGGCAGTTGCCACGAAACCATGTACTCGTCGGGCGCGATCTTCGCGCACTTCTGCCCATGCGTGGCGTGGTCGCCCACCAGTTCCGGCTTGCTCTTCTTGAACTCCCAGACCTTGAGGTCCTTCTCCTCCTCGAAATCGAGAAGCACCTTGGTCTCCTGCGCCGCACGCGAGACCGCGGCACAACAGCACATCCCGAGGAACACAACGACGCGGCTGCGCAGCATAAACCTGGCCTCCAAAGAATGGTAACTCGTTACCCTCTCCCCCGTGGGGAGAGGGTGGCGCTTCAGCGCCGGGTGAGGGGGGGCACAACACGCGCATCCTCACCCCCTCACCCCGCGTTCGCTTCGCTCACGTCGGCCCTCTCCCCACAGGGGAGAGGGTTACCCTGGAGGCCACTTCATCTCCCGCCCGCCAATCAAGTGCATGTGCAGGTGCTTGACTACTTGCCCGGCCTCATCGCCCACGTTGAGTACCAGCCGGTAGCCGCGGTCGGAGAGCTTCTCCTGCCGCGCTATCTGCTTGGCTGCCAGGAGCAACCTGCCCAGCAAGCCGCTTTCCGGGGGACCGCAGTCATCCAGCGACGCGCAATGACGTTTGGGGATAAGCAGCACGTGCACCGGCGCCTGCGGGTTAATGTCCCGGAAGCCGATTAGCTCTGCATCTTCGTAAATAACCATAGCCTGAATTTCGCGCGCCCCGATCTTGCAGAAGATACAATCAGCCATGAGCCCCTCCTTGCTTTCAGAACCCTCTCCCCTGCTCCGAAAACGCCTTATGCCACTCGCGCCCGGCCACGGTCCACTCCCTCCTTCTATACACACTTGCCGCCATTCTGTCAGTTGTATTTGCGGCCTGGCGGGACAAGATCTGCGGCTGAGGAACAAGTAACCGCTCAATCCGAGCCGCGCGCGTAAGCAAGCGGCAATGTCCGCTCCCTCACGGTCGCGGCTCGGACTGAACCGTTGCAGTTGCAAGAACCCGACAAGGAGACGGCCATGCACGCCATAGCCATTTGCGGCAGTCCGCGAAAAGACGGCAACACGGAAATCCTGCTCAAGACCTGCCTCGCCAAGCTCAAGGCGCACGGCGTCAGCGGCGAGCTGATCCAACTCAGCGGCAAGAACATCAAGCCCTGCCAGGCCTGCAACGCCTGCTTCAAGAACAAGAACCGTGCTTGCGTGCAGAAGGATGACGATTTCCAGGCCATCTTTGAGAAGATGCTGGCGGCGGACATCCTCGTGCTCGGCTCGCCCGTCTACTTCGGCTCGGCCACGCCCCAAATGATGACGCTCCTGGACCACGCCGGCTATGTTTCCCGCGCCAACGGCAGCCTGTTCAGCCGCAAGCTGGGCGGGCCCATCGTGGTGGCGCGCCGCGCGGGCCAGAATTTCACCTATG
>JBEKKG010000696.1:0-4468 GCA_050010835.1 Planctomycetota bacterium | reverse complement strand
GCGCTTCTTGGTCAGCGCCACGCACTGCGCATAGGATTCCTCAAGCGATGCAGTCACGGCCAAACTCAAAACTCAAAATCCGAAATCCGAAGGAAAAGGAATGTAGCGCAGACTTCCAGTCTGCTGTGTCGCGGGCTTCCAGCCCGCAAAACGTCCCTTGGCTCTCTGCACGCTCACCGCAATGCAGGTCCTGCCGACTGGAAGTCGGCGATACAGCAGGCTGGAAGCCTGCGCTACACTGCGTATTCCGCACCCCGTGTCCCCGTGTCCCCGCGTCCCCGTGTCCCCGTGTCAAGCCAGGCCATTGAGAGTGAGGTAGCGCTCCATCTCCAGCGCCGCCTTGCAGCCCATGCCCGCGGCGGTCACCGCCTGGCGGTAGCGCCGGTCATGACAGTCGCCCGCCGCGAAGACCCCGGGCACGCTGGTCTCCTGCCGGTCGTTGACTTTGATATAGCCTAGCTCGTCCAGGTCCACCTGGCCGCGCAGGATGCCCGTGGTCGGGACATGCCCGATGGCCACAAACAGCCCCTTCACCTGAATCTCTTTCTGCACGCCGCTGGTGGCGTGTCTGAGCCGCAGGCCGGTCACGACGGGCAACGGCTTGTGCTGCAAGTCGCCGAGGACTTCGTCCAGCACCTGGTTCAGCTCCCAGCGGATCACGGGGTTCGCGCGCGCGCGCGCCAGCATCACCTTGGACGCGCGAAAGCCCTCGCGCCGGTGGATTACCGTCACGGAGGAGCAAAGCTTGGCCAGGTACGTCGCCTCTTCCATCGCGCTGTCCCCGCCGCCGACCACGGCCACGGGCTGGTTGCGGTAGAAGCTGCCGTCACACACGGCGCAAGACGACACCCCCGCGCCTTTGGGCGGAGAGAATTGGGTCTCTCCGGGCAACCCCAGCCAGCGCGGCGACGCGCCGGTGGCGAAGATCAGAGTGTGCGTGAGCAGCTTCTGGTCGTCGCCGTAAGTAATCCTGAAAGGCCGGGGCTTCACCGCGATCTCCGCCGCGCTCTCGTAGACGATCCGCCCCCCGCAGAACTCCACCTGCGCCACCATATCTTCCATTAGCTGCGGGCCGTTGACGCCCTTGCGGAAGCCCGGGAAATTCTCCACTTCCGAAGTCTTGGTGAGTTGCCCGCCCGGGGTGGCGCCTGCGATCATTACGGGCTTCAAGTTCGCCCTCGCGGCATATATGGCAGCCGTGACCCCAGCGGGGCCGGAGCCGATAATCACAGTCTTCAGGATTTCGTCAGATGGCATCCGCTTACAGTCCTTTCCTTCCCCACCACGCTTGGCAAGGCCCCTAAGTTAACGCAAGCAATGGCCAAACGCAAAACGCAAAACTGGAAACGTCAGGCTTGAGGTCTGTGTCAGTTTGATTGCATTTGTGGCGCAGGCAAGATGCCTGCACCACAAGCGCTCCGTCAGTCGGGCCTGCAATCAAACCGACACAGACCCCCCAAAGCCTAATGCCCGATTCTGCACTGTACGCTGCAAGTTGAGCCCGTACCATGCCGTTCGGTTCGCATCTTTGCCGCAACGCAGAGCCACGAGCAGCGCATGGCCCCACTCTTTGCCCGCAACCGGCAGTTCCTCACTGGCCTCTTTAGCGGCCCGTTTCGCGGCCACGCCCTCATCGTCAGCCCGCCGCCCGACTGTTTTCCGCCGCTGCCGGGCGGCAGGCAGGCGCTGCAGGAGGACTACACGCTCTCCAGCCAGCCCGTCGCCGCATGGGTGCCGCAGTACGTCCAGCAATACCAGGGGCGGCTCTGCGCCGCCAAGACCTTCGACGATGACGCCGTGCCTTACGTGAGCGTGACGACGAACACCGGCATCTTCGCCGCGGCCTTTGGCTGCCCGGTCCACGTCTATGCAGGCCAGGCCACCAATGCTGCCGCGCGGCCGATCGTCTGGACCGCCGCCCAAGCGGACCGGCTGGCCGAACCGGGCCTCGATGCGCCTACGCTGGCACGCATCTTCGAGCTGGCCCGGCTGCTGCGGCGCGAGCTTGGCCCGGAAGTGCCCATCAGCGTGCCGGATATTCAGAGCCCCTTCGATATCGCGGCGCTGATCTGGAACAAAGAAGACCTGTTCCTGGCCATGCTCGAAGCGCCGCAAGCCGTCCTGAGCCTGACCGCGAAATGCTGCAGCCTGCTCAAGCGCTTCCTCATCGAATACCGGAAACAGATCGGCGAGTGCAACCTGTGCCACTGCCCGTACGCCTGGGCGCCCGCGCAACTGGGCTGCTGGCTGTCGGAGGACGAAGTGGGCAGCATCAGCCGCGCCATGTTCGCGCGCTTTTGCCTGCCCTTCCTCACGGAACTGAGCGAGACGTTCGGCGGCCTGTTCATGCACTGTTGCGCGAACGCCGGCCACCAATACGGCGGCTTCCAGGAGATTCCCAACCTGCGCGGCCTGAACCGCGTTTTCCAGGCGCCGGGACCGGGGCCGGCCATCCAGGCCTTCGCGGGCAAAACGGTGCTGATGCAGGCCTGGTCGCCGGAAGAGTTCCTCAACAACATGCTGGATCTGGCCCAGCCGGACTCGCGTTTTCTCTTCAACCTTGAAGGCCCCTCCCGCGCCGAAATCGCGCCTGTGTACGAACGACTGAGGAAACGCTGCCCGAGAAACTAGGATAGTGGTCTCTATACTATACTGCGCGCGGTTGAGATTCCCAGTTCCTGCCACAGGCGCAAGAGCACGAACACGGGTCGTAGCGACCCAATCGAGCCTGTCATATTCAGGCAAGTGTCCTATGGTTATGATGTTATGATAGACGCACCAGCACGGAGGGCAGTCATCTTTTGAAACGTTTTGTCGCATGATTGATCCGCTTCTGCACAGTGTTTGCAGGCCCTTTGCGTGAAGTCTGAAGAGCTTTGCCAAGGGAGTGGCGTCAACCGGAGACAGGCTGGCACGATACCCAATCCCACAGTTCCGTTCCGCAGATGGTCGGGCGCTTCGGAATTGGCTGTGGTGCCGCCCGATTCCTCCAGGCCCCGTTGGCGGATGTTTATGCCTCTCGTTCTTGTAAAGCCTTACTAATTGGGAGAAAAGACACTCACATATCTTGATTATAGCGCACCATATCAGGGTCATTTTAGCGTCATTCCTGCGCCATTCGTGCGTCATCAGTGCGTCATGGGTGCGCCATTGCTGCGCTGTCATTGAAGCAGCGCCAGTGGGGAGCGGAGCATACAAACCTTTCACTGCACGCTCCCACATTGTAGTGCGACCCGGTAGGGCGATCCTCTGGATCGCCGGGCGACCCGGAGTGTCGCCCCACTGCATCGTAGGGCGACTTGCCAAGTCGCCCCACACAGTGGGTAGACTTACCGCGGGCGTCCCGTCCGCCAGTGGCAGGCTGGCAGAGCGCGAGGACGAAGGCGTGCGGGACTCCCGCAGTACGCTCTGCTTCCTTTGGGTGGTCAAGGCACGGACCGGAAACTGCGCCGGCTCGCGACACCCGATGCGGACTATGTTCCTGAACTGTGGTACTTGACCCATGTTGCCTTGTCCTACCTATATAATACGGATGGCGGCGCGAGGATTCGGTTTTGGACAAGGCTCTATGGGGGCTATGGACGGCTTAACTCAAAGGCCAGCAAGGAGATAAAAAATTTTATTTTTTCTCCAGATTTTTTTCAAGGGACACTCCAAAGCCACCATGTTATATCCTAGGCTGTAAAATGCTAGAATATAAATCGTGTGACACAAGACACATTTCCCAGCCTTGGTATTCTGGGGACACCACACTTATCTCCTTTGTCTCTTGACTGCGCTCGAAGAATTCGTAAAGTTCTCTATGACTTGGCCAGAACCAGTGTGAGGAGATAAGTGGGGCGTCCCTTGAATTGCCGCACGTTGCAGTTGCGATGGTCTGTCCTTTTTTTGGTCCCTTTTTTTCAGTATATTTTCTGAAAAACACTTGCATCAATGGGGGGAAGGGTTAGTCGTACAGGGTAGTGGCTTCAAGCGTCATCGCTGAGGTTCTGTGGCAGGTAGCATGTTTTTGGGTACCGGTGTTAGATGTAGTAAGGGGCATATAATGGCAAGCCAAGGCACATCGGATCGCGGATTAGGCATTGCCGCCGAAGCCGCCCGCGTCAGCGGGCGATCGTCGGTGGGAGGGACATTTCTGTCCCGCAGTCCCGCTCACTTACGGCCGCGGCTGGCGTTGGGTTGGCCCGCGCTGCTGGTCCTCTGCGCCAGCGTGCTCCTGGGAAATGCGAGTACCCTTCGTGCGGCGAGCGGTGCTGTCTGGGCAGTGCTTAACCGCGATGGGTCGGTTGTGATCGGGAACATGGGCGGTGGGGCGTCGGCGACGCTCGCGAACAGTTTCGGCGGTACGGGTTTCGCTATCGACCCAAGCGGGAACTACATTATCGCGACTGGATCTGCCTTGATGAAGGTGACCCCGTCGGCCGCCACCTGGCGGGCGAAGTCGGCCAGCGTGACGTCGGCGCCGAAC